>DAOVGU010000109.1 GCA_030672255.1 bacterium | reverse complement strand
CTTTGGCTATGCCATCACTATCTCCTTTAAGAATGGGGCAGTTGGCATCATGAATATCAATGCTTTGCAGGGACCAGGCTTTCAGATGTCGGAATATTTCCTTGCTGCCGGATACGAATGCTGGCTTGAAGTGAAGGACATGGTTTCTTTAAACTATTATGCGCACACTAAACCAATGCCGGAATTCAATCCTGAGGGAAGAGCTCAAGTTTTCAGCTGGAAACCAGAGTTCAGTGAATTTTTAGGTTCTAAGGCGGAAGGAATGGTCGGCTACAAAGGGGAACTACAAAACTTTGCCAGAAAAATATTAGGAAAAGAGGAATTAAGAGCCAATCTTTTCGATGGAGCAAAGGCTTTACAGATTGCTGAAGCCATTTGGGAAAGCGCCCAGAGTAAAAAACCAGTAAAAATTAGGTAGTCGTACTCTTTTTTATTTAGGAGTTTTGTGGCGAGTTTGGTGAATGGCTATGCCACCAATAATGAGCACAAAAACTATAACACCTCCAAGAAGAATATTAAGCCCAAGCATCACTCCTCCTTATTTAAAATTGTTGCTATTACAAAGCAAACGATAAAAGACATTAAACCGAGAATAAAAGTTGAAATAGCCAGTGTCTTACCTATGAGTTGCCCCAGCACTAGCCCTGTTAGAGTTAATTTCCCAACATCATATAAGGCTTTTGCTAATTCTTTACGCTGGCTCTTGTCTAATCTCATTGTTATTGATATAATTATAACTAATAAGAATAGTTCTGTCAAATTACACCCCCACCTATCTCCTCCCCCTTGGGGGGGAGGATTGAGAGGGGGGATAAAGAAGGAGAGGTAATTATGTTTAAGATAGGGATGGTGGGAGGAGCAGGAATTTATCATGCGCGGAGTTTTTCTGAGATGTTTAACGGGTATGACAAAAAATTGGCGGCCAAAAATAAGTTTCCTCTCTATAAGGCCAGAATTAAAAATGCTAGGGTTACCTATCTCTGGGATGAAAAGAGAAAGGATGCTTTATTATTGGCAAAGGTTTGTGGAATAAAAAATATTGTAAGCAAGAAAGAGGGGATGATTGGCAAAGTGGATGGAGTAATAATTGCCGATGACTGCACAATGAAGCATCAGAGAAGAGCAGAGCCTTTCTTAAAGGCAGGTATCCCTACCTTTATCGATAAACCTCTTTCCCCGGATATCAAGGAAGCAGAAAAGATTATAAATTTGGCAAAAAGATATAAAACTCCGATGATGTCCAGTTCATCTTTACGCTATAGCAAAGAGGTAGAAAAATTCAAAAAAGAGAAGAATAAAATAGGAGAAATCCTTACCGGTTCTGCCATCTGCGCTAATGATTTAGTTTTCTACGGAATCCATGCTTTTACAGAACTATATTCTGTGATTGGGCCAGGAGTAAAATCGGTAAAGAATGTTGGTAGTAAAGGTAAGGACATCGTGGTGGTAAAATATAAGGATGGAAGGAAATTTCTCCTTTTTGTCTATCAGAATATCTCTCCTCTTTTCCAGATAAATCTCTATGGAACAAAAGGCTACAGAAGCATAACTGCAACCGATAGCGACTACTTTTACTCTAATATGTTGAAACATTTTGTCCAGATGGTAAGAACAAAAAAAGAGCCCATTCCTCTGGAGGAAACCTTAGAAATTATTAAAGTGCTTGTTTTGGGAGAAAAATCAAGGAAGAATGGCAAAGAGATTTATTTGTAATTATAGGGAGGTTGACAAAAAAATTTAGTATGATAAAATAGAATACTGGAGGTGATTCTTATGTCAACAAGAAAAATAGCCATAACCTTGAAGGAAAGTCTTCTTAGAAAAATAGATCGCTGGGTTTCGGAAGGTTTATATCCAAACAGGAGCAAGGTCATTCAAGAGACATTAGAAGAAAAGATGGCAAATTGGCGCAGAAGAAGGCTGATCGAGGAAACTTCAAAGCTAAATCCGAGGGAAGAGCGTGCTATAGCCGAGGAAGGAATTTCTGCCGGGAATGAGGTATGGGACGAATATTAAGGGGTGAGATATACTGGGCAGACCTCAATCCAGTGAGGGGAAGAGAACAGGCTGGACGTAGACCTATCCTGATAATAAGTCAAGATGTCTTTAATCAAAAGAGCGGAACGGTTATTGCCATAGCCATTACGAGCAAGCAACCAAAGGCAGGTTTTCCTCTGACCCTGAAACTAAAGAGTACCAAATTGCCAAAGCCTTCTTGGGCAAAAATTGGCCAGGTAAGAACATTGTCCACCGAAAGATTGGGCAAAAGGATAGATATGATAGACCCGGAGGAATTGGAAGAGATAATTGAGGGTCTGTTAGATATAATCAGTTAGAGAAAGGAGGGAAAGGAAAGATGAAGAAGGGGATTAATAAATGGGGTTTTGGAAATAGCGGTGTAAAGGAATCTATAAAAAGGGCAAAAGAGGCTGGATTTGAAGGGATTGAGTTGAATCTGGAAGGAGAAGGAGAGATAACGCTTGCCTCAGAGGAAAAGGAACTTTTAGAAATAAAGAAGTTTGCTGAAGATACCGGTCTGGAAATCTCCAGCGTCCTTGCCGCACTACTCTGGAAATATCCCTTAACCAGTGAGGATAAGACTGTTGCCGAAAAGGGAAAGGATGTGGTAAAAAAGAGCGTGGAGATCGCTTCTATCTTCCAAGCAGATACGGTATTGGTGATTCCGGGAGTGGTCGGTTCGGTTTTGCTGGCACCAACCGAGGTTTATCCCTATGATACGGTTTATAAAAAATCTCAGGAGGTTTTAAAGGAGTTGGCTCCCTTTGCCAGAGAGCATAAGGTTTATCTGGGAGTGGAGAATGTCTGGAATAAGTTTCTTTTAAGTCCAACAGAGATGAGGAACTTCATCGATGAAATAAATGAGGAATATGTGCAGGCTTACTTTGATGTGGGAAATGTATTGCTTTACGGATATCCTGAGCACTGGATTAGAATCCTGGGAAAAAGGATCAAAAAGGTGCATTTCAAAGACTTTAAAACCTCTATTGGAACTCTGGATGGATTTGTCGGGCTTTTGCATGGCGATGTGAACTGGAAGGAGGTAATGGCGGCCTTCAATGAGATTGGCTACGATAGCTATGCCACCGCCGAATATATGCCTTATAAATTTCATCCCGAGCAGCTTCCCCTAGACCTCTCAAGCGCAATGGATAAAATATTTCAAAGAAAATGACCGATAGAATTAAAAGACTGAGAGGGAGGATGCTGGACAAGACCCACTTTGCATTCCGCACCGAAAGGAACTTATCCATTCTCAGCGAAGAAACAAAGGGTAAGCCCTTTATTATCAGAAAGGCCTTAGCCCTTAAGAAATTGTTAGAGGAGATGCCGGTCTTTATTCAAGAGGATGAACTGATCGTGGGGGGGAGAACCCTCTTTGGATTACCTGAATATACAAAGGAAGAGGAAAAGAATCAAATACCCCGACAGGATGAGGTGCTTGGGTACGGAGATATCTTTAATACCGCCTATAATCTCTGTCAGGATGAAAGGGGTTATGGAGAGTTTAATGGAGTTCTGGCTGGATACGATAGGATTTTAAATTCGGGACTAAAGAAGATTAAGGAAAGGGCAAGTCTGGAGGTTGAGAAGGCAAAGGATAAGAAAAAAAGAGATTTTTATCAGGCGGTAGAGATTGTCGCTGACAGCGCAATCAATTTTGCTTTCCGCTATAGCCAAGAGGCTCTTCGTTTAGCAGAAGATAGCGAGGACAAAGAGCGGAAGGAAGAGCTAAAAAAGATTGCTGAAGTCTGTCAAAAAGTACCTGCTCTCCCCGCTTCCTCCTTCGGGGAGGCTTTGCAATCCCTTTTTTTCTCCCATCTTATTATCTGGGCCGAAGGACATTTTGTGGTGCCACTGGGCAGATTTGATCAGTATATCTATCCCTTCTATAAAAAGGATATAGAGGAGAAGGCTCTTTCTGGGGAAGAGGCCTTTGAACTTTTGGAGGCTCTCTGGATTAAGTTAAACAGCGACCGAGACAAGACCCATGGCAAACCCAATTTTGAAGGGGATACCGGTCAAACCTTGACGCTTGGGGGACAGACTGCCGATGGCAATGACGCGACAAATCCTCTCTCCTATCTTTGTCTGGAGGCCACCTGCCAGTTGAAGATGAGTGAGCCCCGGGTAATGGTCAGGTTCCACAAAAAGACACCTGAAGAATTTATTAAAAAATGTGCTGAGTTGATGAAGATGGAGATGGGCTTTCCTACCATCTGCAATGATGAGGTAATAATTCCTGCTTTACAAACAGCAGGTTATTCTGAAGAGGATGCTGAAGATTATTGTCCGGCTGGCTGTTGGGAGATAAGCGTCTCCGGTAAGGCCGATGATCGCACAAATAGCGGCGTGATTAACTTGCCAAGGTGCTTGGAATGGACCTTGAATAATGGAAAAAATTACTCAGATGCAGAATTATTAGGGCTTGACCTGGGTGATGTAAAGGAAATTGAAACATTTGATCAACTATATCAAACTTTTAAGAAGGAGGTTTCCTATTATATCGAGAAGGTGGTGGAGAATTGCAACCGCGCCGTCTTCTCTCCCGCGCCCTTTCTTTCCTTAATGATGGAGAACTGTTTAGAGAATGGAAGGGACCTATCGGAGGCAGGAAGCAAGTACAACAACACCGGCCTTCTAATTAATGGACTGGCTACCGCAGCCGATTCCCTCTTAAGCATTAGAAAAACTGTCTTCGAGGAGAAAAGATTAACCCTGCCCGAACTGAAAACCATCCTTTTAAGTAATTACGAGAATAGAGAGGACATCCGTCAATATCTCCTGAACAAAATCCCCAAATATGGAAATGGTAATGAAGAGGCAGACAGTTTAGCTAAAGAGGTTGCCGATTATTCCTGTGAAGAGGTAAGTAAACATAAGAATAATCGGGGTGGCTCTTTTAAGCCAGGGATATTTACCGCCGGGACATTTGTCTTTGTCGGGAAAAAACTCGGGGCCTCACCCGACGGAAGAAAAGCCGGAGAACCGTTCTCCCAAAATGCTTCCCCGGCTCTGGGTAGAGATAAGAATGGCCCCACCGCCGTGATCCACTCCTTTACTAAATTAAATCTAAAAAAGGCAGTCAATGGAGCAATTGTTGATCTGAAATTCCATCCAACTGCGGTTAGCTCCGCCGAGAAGCTTTCCTCCTTTTTAAAGAGCCTTTTCCATTTAGGGGCGATGCAGTTTCATGCCAATGTAATAGACAGCAATCTTCTGCGTGAGGCACAGAAGCACCCTGAGCAATATCAGAATTTGCTGGTTCGTATCTGGGGATTTTCCGTCTACTTTGTCACCCTTTCCCGTGACTTTCAGGACCACGTCATCGGACGTATGGAGCACAGATAAAGGGGTCAGGTCTCAACAGTTGCTGTGAGTAATTTCTAGGAAGTTAATCTATCCGCATATTGCTACTAAAGTAAGTGTAGGACCTAGTAGCGCAATTTAACAAAATGTCTATAAATCTGACTGTATTGATTCACCATTACTTCTTACAACTGTATAACTTAAAAAACAACTTTCATCTAAAATAAATTGTCAAATGTTGAGACCTGACCCCTCACTTAAGGTATTGCTCTTTGATATAAAAAAGTTTGCCGTCCATGATGGTCCGGGAATCAGAACCACCCTTTTTATGAAGGGCTGTCCTTTAAGATGCATCTGGTGTCAGAATCCGGAAGGTTTTAACCTGAAACAGGAGGTCATTCCTCTCAAGAAAAAGTGGAATGGTAATACCAATGAGTGCGTAAACTTTTCCGCGGATGGGAACTCTTTAATTCATGGAAAGTGGTTTACGATAAAAGAGATAACAAAGAAGACAACCGCCGACAGGCAGTTTTATCTGGATTCAGGTGGGGGAGTGACCCTTTCCGGAGGAGAACCTTTAATGCAGTTAGAAGGCGCTGTTTCCATCTTAAAGGAATTAAAAAAGAAAAGGATTCATACCGCTATTGAGACATCCGGCTATGCAAAATGGAAGGATTTTTCCTGTGTTTTAGAATATACCGACTTAGTGCTCTTTGATTTAAAACATATGAACCCCAACGTTCATCGGAAACTTACCGGCGTTCCCAATGAATTGATTCTGGAAAATTTAAGCAAAATCTCAGGAAATGAGCTGATTCTCCGTATCCCTATAATTCCCGGCTATAATGATTCGCAGGAGAACATAAGGGAGACTGCTGCCTTTATTAAAAAGCTCAAAAATGTAAAGCAAATAGAACTGCTGCCCTACAACCCTTTAGCCGA
Source organism: bacterium (assembly GCA_030672255.1). GTDB lineage: Bacteria > Ratteibacteria > UBA8468 > UBA8468 > UBA8468 > DAOVGU01. Next base: position 8,463 of record DAOVGU010000109.1, on the reverse strand, counting down.
GGCAAAGTACAATCTCCACAATATAGACCAATATCCCCTAAAAGGACTAAAACCACCAACTCCGGAAAGACTAAAGGAAATAAGAGAAAAACTAAATGGATAAAAAGGAGAAATACCCATGATGAAGTATAAATCAGCTATTTTAGGATGTGGGCCAAGAGCTGCAGCTCATATTACGGCATACGAAGGGATTGATGGGATGCAGTTAGATGCTGTTTGCGACAAAAACGAGACAAGGCTCGATGAGTATGGCAAAAGATTTAAAATCCCTGCACTCTATACGGATTTCGAAGAAATGCTTAAAAAAGAACATCCTGATATTCTTCATATTGTTACCCCTCCAAGTATCAGGGAAGTGCCTATCGAGACTGCAGCACGATTTGGCGTTAAGGGCATTATTGTCGAAAAACCAATAGCATTAAATCAGATACAGACTCGGAAGATTGAGGAAATCGTGCAACGCACAGGTATTAAAATTGCGGTGAACATGCAAAGAAGATATTTTAAGAGCTGCCAGGACCTTAAAAAGATTTTAGATGAAGGGGAGATAGGAGATATTTATTTTATTCGTTGCGTGGCTAAGGGAAACATCCTTTCCTGGGGCCCGCATTTGATAGATCTTATACTTTATTTTCTCAATGACATATATCCTACTCATGTATGGGCGTGTGCTTATGGCATGAATGGTTATGACTATGGGCATCCTGCGCCCGCTAATATGATGATTAATTTTCTCTTCCCCAGGCAGGTTACGGTTTACTGCGAGGATGCTGAGGATGCGGTTGGTGTATTGGGTGAAACACAGTTCTGGCAGCACGCTGAGTTTGATTTCTGGGGTGCAAAAGGTCGTGCCTGGTGGACCCAGAACAGGGATTGGGGCTACCAATCCGAAGGTATGTTCAAGCCGTATCTGGAGAAAACTTGTTGGGACGAAGATGACATCCCAGGACAAAGAGAATTCACACGTGCAATGGCTCAGTGGCTGGATGATGAAAGTAAGGTGCATCTGAATTGTCTGGACAATGCATTAAAGGGATTTGATGCAATTATGGCAACCTTCCAATCTGCTTATATTGGGAAACGTATTAAACTGCCGGTAGACGTTCCGTGCAATATCAATGAAAAGTTGGAGAAAAAAATAAAATGAATGGTTATGAAATAAAACTCGGCATTGTTGGTCTTAATGGTCATGGACCCGTATTTGTAAATGAAGTAAACGGCCCTGTCCCGAAACTAAATGGAGTACATGTTGTAGTGGCTATGCCGGTATGGGAATTGCAAAGGGTATATGTAAAGGAGTGAGGGGAAGCCCGTAACAAAGATGCGAAAAGTATGAAAAGGAAGAAAAGATGTCAAAATTAACTTTGTTATCCAACAGCAGTATGAAAATAAGGCTTTCTCAAGAAAAGGGCAATCTAAAAGAACTTTATCTAAAAGGAGCCAGATGGAATGGTTATGAGAGTTACCTGATTGTTGTTGACGAACTGAAAGAAAAGACCTATAAAGACACAGAAAGTCCTTTAGTTCTTTTGCAAAAAAGGCATAAGAAAAAAGGAGAAGGAATTGTAGAGAACATAAAAGAATTTAAGGGCGCAGATTTCATAGTAAAGGAGATCTGGAAACTGAATAGAGATTCCCTTTCCTGGAAGATTGAGGTTTCCCTTAAAAGGAATAAAAGGGAAAGAACCATCCAGCTCAAGCAACTTATTCCGTATCCTAAGCCAGCCTATGGATTAGGAGTCTGGAGCGCACAGTCCCAATTTCCTACAAAGATAGAGAGAGTCGGTGGTCTGCATTTAGCCTATGGCGACGTCTGCTTTGGAACGGTCATTCCGGCGATCACCCTCTATAAAGAAAAGAAAAACGTCGGCTTAACCATTAGCAAACCTTTTGAATTAAAAACATCAAAACTTGCCTTTTCCTTTCAGGACTATCGGAACCAGGGGGTAGAGATTGAAACAACTCTTCTTGGCTTAAGGAGGGATAAACCAGCGATAGTTGAGTTTATCATTCATCCCCACCAGGGTTGCTGGAGACCAGGACTTGCCTGGCTCTACAAAAAATACCCCCAGTATTTTGACCCGCCAAATAAAAAGGTCAGGGAAATAGAAGGAGGCTATCTTTTCTCCCATCCTTTCATAAAAGAGGAAGAAATAAAATCGATTATTCCTTATAAGGTCAAATGGGAGGAATTACACGTTCATTTTCCCTATTATGGCCAGTATGCACCAGAAGAAGAGAAATGGGAGAATATAATAAGTTCTTCAGAAAATTTAGAAGCGAACTATCCTGAATTTAAAGGTTCAAAAGGTATAGTTTCGGCAGAAATTATTAAACAGCATATCAGGCTGCTCCACAAATATAGAATTAAATCCTTAATCTATTTTCAGGCTGCTGGAGATGGTCATCTTCCTTATGTGACAAAGAAGTTTCCGGATTCCATTGCTAAAGATATTAATGGCTCTTCATTCAATAGTCCCTGGAACTCTTGTTTGATGAACTCTGACCCCGCTACCTCATTTGGCAAAGAAATGTTAAAGATGATTGATAGATTCCTCAAAATGTATCCTGATATGGATGGAGTTTTCCTTGACCAGCTCTGCTATAATGCTCTTGATTTTGCCCACGATGATGGAATAACAATGTTCAAGAATAGACCTGTTTATTCCCTCTGGCACTGCTATGAGAAACCGGTTAAGAAATTAGCGAGAAAACTTCATCGGCAAGGAAAACTGATTTTTGCCAATGGTCCTTATAACATTGAGGTACAGAAGGATATCGATGGACATATGACGGAAGGAGTCTCCTGGATTGATGTAATTAAGTATTTATGTATCTCTAAGCCTTTGCTCTTTCTCTCCTACTATAAAGATGCCTATCAGGTAGAGAGTATGTTTCATCAATGTTTGCTGGCCGGTGCCTCCTACTCGGTTTTTCCTTATCCTTCGGAAGGGATAAAAAAGGTCTTGAAGTCCTATTTGCCACTGGTAGAGAAACTCTATGGAAGGAGATGGCTCCTGGAGCCAAACCCGGTTCAACTTCCTGAAGGATGTGATGGAAATATATTTAGAGGCGAGAAAAATGATATAATTATTACCATCGTAAGTAAACGAAGAAGTATCTTAGATGAAAAGGGAATAGAGAAGAATCTCAAAGCTTATGTTCAATTCAAAGGTGCCAATAAAGTTAAAAGAGCTTATAGCCTGGGAACGCATTATCAAGGAAAAAGAAGGGTCAAGATAAAAAAGGAGAAAAGAGGACTTGCCCTTATCATCCCGGAGCATTCCGCGGCTACAGTAATCAGTTTAATCAGATGAAGGTATTTATCAATCACTGCCATGTCTTTCCGGAAGGCCTCTGTCAGGAGCAGTGGGCAAAGGAAGGGACAATCCCTAATTTGCAAAGATGTATGGAGAAATTAGGGATAGAGAAGGCGATAGTTTTTGCTCTGCTTAAATGTTTTCCCTCCTTTGCCTCTATCAATGCCAATGAATGGTTGCTGAAGAAAATTCAGAAAGAAAATAACCTCTATCCTTTTACAACCATTGTGCCAACCGAAAGAGATGCGGCCAAAAAGCTGAGAAAGTATATATCCTTAGGTTTTGTCGGAGCAAAACTTCATCCCGTGACTCAAAGGCTTCAAATTAATGACCCAGCTGCGGAGGACTTTTATAGTGCTGCTGAAGAATTAAAGATTCCCTTACTTTTTCACACCGGGGTTCACGGCTGGTACCTGAAGAAATACAGACCAATCCTAATAGATGAGGTGGCTCAGAACCATCCTAACCTATCCATAATAATTGAGCATGTGGGTGGATATGCTTTTTTCTATGAGGCGCTGGCGGTGTTACAAAACAATAAGAACTGTTATGCCGGGCTCGCCCAGACGCGGAGGAAGGATATCCCCTGGTACCTTCCCCCGGAACGGCTAAATATCTTGATAGAAATGATTGGGGCAGAGAGAATCATCTACGGAGCGGATTTTCCCTGGAATAATTGTGAAGGAATCCAGGCCGATATCGAAGCGATAAATAATCTTGATATACCTTCAGAGAAGAAGGAGAAGATATTGGGAGGCAATCTTGCCCGATTGATAAAGGAAAAAAATGGATAAAATAGGATATGGAGTTATTGGATTAGGGTTTTTTGGTGAGAAGCATACTGAGGTGTTATCAAAGCTACTAAATGTGAAGCTATTGGGTGTGTGCCGACGGTCAGTTAAACCATTGAAGGAGATTGCTGCCAAATATGGAGTTCCCAATACCTACACCGACTATAATGAACTTTTAGCCAACAAGGAGATAGAAGCGGTAAGTATCACCACGATGTGGGATCAGCACCTTGGTCCTACCCTTGCGGCCCTGAAGGCTGGAAAACATGTTTTCCTGGAAAAGCCAATGGCTTCAACGGTAGAGGAGTGCAAAGAGATTGTCCAGGCCGCAAAAGCATCTGAGAAAATCTTTATGGTTGGTCACATCTGCCGCTTTAACCCCAGGTATGCGATGGCAAAAAAGGAGATTTCGGAGGGGGCAATTGGCAAAATCGTCTCGATCTACGCCCGACGAAACATCCCGGCGACTGTGAGTGAAGGGGTTCTAAAAAAGATTGGTCCCATCATCGGCGACGGTGTTCATGATACCGACCTGATGCTTTGGTACACGGGAGCTAAGGTCAAAACGGTATATGCCAATACGGTAAGCGTCAGGAAATTAGCTAATCCGGACATTGGCTGGACAATGTATAAATTTGATACGGGAGCAGTCGGGGTCTGTGAGAATGTCTGGTTTCTCCCGGAGAAAACCCCCTTCCAAATTGACGAGCGAATGGAGATTATCGGCACAAAAGGAACGATTCAGATTCATGATACCTCTCCTAACCTTTCTATCTGTGATAAAAATGGCTTAAGGTTTCCTGATACCACCTACTGGCCAATGCTTCATGGCATTCGGACCGGTGCCCTGAGGGAGGAACTCTCCTACTTTGTCCACTGTATTTTTGAAGGTAAAAAACCAACCATCATCACTCCCGAGGAATCCCTGGCGGCAGTAGAAGCCTGCCTCGCGGCTGAGGAATCTGCCAAAACCAACAAAATCATCACCCTCTAATTGCATGAGTCTCTTTATATCCGAAATCCATCGAGAGGAATTGTCTGGGTTCAGACACATAGGTAAGAGTTAGGGTAAATATTATTTCAGGAAATTTAAACCATATACTCATTTTTATAAATAGTTTGATTTTGAGATGATATGAAAGCAAAAAATTCTACACAAAAAACTCTATCACTATTACTATCTGGCAAGGGTGCCAGGGCTAAAAGATTTGCTGGTAAACATGTCCTGATAGTGGAAGATAAGGTTGTCCCTCTCAAAAAGGGCGAAGAAGGTTGGAAAGATTTTATAAGATTAGAGAAAAAATATGGCCAGCCGCCAATAGTGGTTTTTGTACCAAGACAAGATATTTCTTATATTTTGATAACATGCTAATTGCTCAATTCCCTTTCAAGAAAATTGGCAAAACCGAGTTGGGAGAGATCTTTCGACCTTATGCTGAAGTCTCTCTATTTTCTGAAAGAAGAGAGAAATGGATTCCGATAGAATTAGTTGTTGACACTGGAGCTGATTATACGATGCTCCCTAAAAGATATGCCGATTTATTGAAGATTGATTTAAATACAGAATGCATACCTAAAACCACTTTGGGGATTGGCGGTTCGGAAACGGTTTATCTCCATAAATCTTTGGGAATGAAATTAGGCAAATGGCGAAGAAATGTCCCTGTTGGATTTTTAAAGCGGGATGATATCCCTGCCCTTTTGGGAAGATTAGAATTTATTGAAGTTCTCAGAGTAATTTTTGAAGATTTCCAAACAAGGTTTGAAAAGTAAATTCCGCCACTTGCTAATTATGCCAACTTTAGTAGCAATCTGGAGAGTCCAAACCTGCATTTGATACACTCCCAACTTCTATCTTAAGAACCTTCAGTCTGGTAAAGGAACCCCGAAAGCCAATCTTTTTTAGGGAAATTGACTTGAGCCTATAGGAATTTATACTCCCTTTTTACGCTTCAAGCTCAAGGGGAGATTGCTAAGGGGGCGACGAAAAGCCCCCTTACGAAGTAGAGAGGGTAACAGTGAACGAAGTGAACGCCATAGGGGGTGTAAACCCCCTTTGGGGAGTTCACCGAGAGGTGAACGACTTTACAAAGTATACAAATTAGTATATTATTTCAAGTATGGTTGAGCTGGATAAAATTAAAAAGAGGGCCCGATTAGAGGCTGTAGGTATTAATCTTATCCTTAAAGAATATATCCATTTTTTTGTGTTAGAATATCTTTTTAAATCAGGCTATTTTTCTCATCTGGTATTTCAGGGTGGCACAGCATTGAGGTTTGCCTATGGAGGAGTGAGATATTCTGAGGACCTGGATTTTGTTTTAAGACGGAAGGATAATGAATTTTTAAATTCGCTGATTAAAGGAATGAATCATCTCCCTGCCCACATCGATAGACTTCTTCCTTTTACCAAGAAGATTCAACTAAAAATTCAAAAGAATACACCTGACTTTAAGAGATTTACTCTCGCCCTGGAAGTAGAAACAATGATGGCTAAGGATAAAACTCATATTGAAGTTCTTAACATTCCCTCTTATGATAACCAGGTTATGATTATCAGGCGCGAAGATATCCCCGTCAGTCCAGCCATTACAGTGGAAAGTCCTAAGGAGATCTTGGGCGACAAATTTATGGCCCTCGGCTCAAGAGAGTATCTTAAAGGCAGGGATATCTGGGATATTTATTTTCTATTAAGTGTCTTGAATGTATCTTTAAGTAAAGATATTCTGAAGATGGTACAGAAAAAGATTATTGATTATCATACGGATTATAAGGAGTTTAACCTTAAATTTGAAAAGAGCATCGCATTATTGAAAGAAAGGGGTGGTTATATCTTGAAACGGGAAATGGACAAATTCCTGCCTGTTTATTACAGGAAAAGTTTTGATAAAAAATATAAAACTATCTCCGAGGAGGTGTTAAATGCCTCTTTATGGCTGAAGGATGAAATCGAACGATGAGATTAAAGGACTGGTTAGATTTTTTCAAGAAACACAAAGATATTAAAATTTTTTATTGGCATCATCTGAAGTTACTTACGGATATGAAGCCACATACCTTAAGGGTTAGCTTAAAGAGATTAAATGAAAAAAAAGTTATTCAGAGGATTTGTCGTGGTTATTATGCCAATCCGTTTAACCTACCCAGTTTGGAAGAAATCTCAAGCGTTATTTATCTACCGAGTTATATTTCCTTAGAATCTGCTTTATCACGCTGGGGAGTCCTTTCACAGATTCCGCAGCTTTTAACCTGTGTGACTACTAAATTACCCCAAAAATTCAATACCCCATTTGGCAATATTGAGTACCACCAGATTAAAAAAGGATATTTTTGGGGCTTTGTTCAGGAAGGTAGTTATTCCATGGCTGGACCAGAGAAGGCATTATTAGATTACCTCTATCTTAAAAAAGAAAAAGACCCTGAAAAAGCTCTTTTTGAATTAGACTTAAAAAACCTTAACTTGAACAAACTTAAATCCTTCGCCAGAAGGATGAAGATTACTCCTCCCTCCCAACTTCTATCTTAAGAACCTTCAGTCTGGTAAAGGAACCCCGAAAGCCAATCTTTTTTTTATAGTTTGTCTTGGCTTTGGTCTTGAAACTATATAGTTTCTTTCCTTTTCCCTGCTTTAAGACCTCACAGGTAACCTTTGCCTTCTTTAAATCCTCTTCATTAAGGAGAGGCTCTTTATCATCGGGAGAAAAAAGAAGGATATCATCGAGAATAATTTTATCGCCCTTTTTTGCATCTATCTTATCAACATTAAATTCCTCCCCTTCCTTTATCTTATACTGCTTCCCTTTAAATTTAACAATTGCATACATTTCTTCTCCTTATTTAGAAACTTATGCTTTAACACCATTTCAATCATTTGTTGGCAGTTCCAAAAAAATTTCTCAGACATATTGGGAATATAGGGTGATGCGGTTGGGCAGACAATCAACCCTTTATTGTCGTAAAAAGCATCTCCAATTAATGCAGATACTTGCGCACCAATCTCTTCTTTGCTTTTTTCATACATATCTGCTATCTGCACATTTCCTTCGATACAAACTTTGTCTCTAAGAACTGCTTTGGCTTCCTTGGCCAGGATATCCCCCAGCGGAGGTGCTTCCAAAGGATGCAATACATCAACGCCCATTTCAATAAAGTCCTGTAGAACCTTTTTTACCGAACCGTGACAGTGGATATGGATACGGCCACCATTATTATGGATTAAGTCTATAATTGGCTTATCATATTTGAAATTAAAATCGTGGAAGTCCTTTGGTGAGTGCATGGGAGGGACAATGTATTCCTCGCCCAACATAGAAAAAAATGGCCCAATATGTTCAGCAAAGAGAAACTTAAGC
>DAOVGU010000076.1 GCA_030672255.1 bacterium | reverse complement strand
TTATAGAATGTTTAAAATCTGAGAGAAAAAGATATAGATGCAAGGTATTTGTATATTCTCTCATGCCAAATCATCTGCATTTTTTGGCAAGCCCAAGTAGTGAGAGGAATTCTATAATAGACTTTGTCAGCCAGTTCAAAGGTAAATCTACAACTATAGCGTGGAAATACAGCATTAAAGGAAGTCTCTGGCAGAAGAGATGGTATGACCATATTTTAAGAAAAGACGAGGATTTAGTGAAATCATCTGAATACATACTGAATAACTGCGTAAGAAAAGGCCTAGTTGAGGACTGGCATAAATATCCTTATTGTGACTATCTTGATTGCGTAGGAACTTCCTTTGTATCTTTGATAAATAAAGAGTTGCGTTCAAGCCCCAATGTAGGTATCATATTGGCGTGAGCATGAGTTACAACAAAAATATATTCAAACAGACATTCATAAACCACTGGGGACAAGTTTCAAGAAATGAATCCATGATACCAAACAGGAAGAAAAAAATAGAGAAATAGAAAAATAATAATGGCAGAGTTAAGATCTCAGAAAGTTGTGGATAAAGCTAAGGAACGCCTTCAACTTGTACGTGAGGGAAAATCTAAGATTGTTTGTAGGTCTATTTGGTTGCTTATTACCAGAAAGTGTCCTCTTGAATGCCGGCACTGTTATTTTTGTGGGAGCCGAGATGGTAAATCTTTAACTCTACCTCAAGTTGAAAGAATCATCCAGCATTTGCCCGCTGGAATAGAGAGTTTAGGTATTAGTGGTGGCGAACCGTTTACCAATAGAAAGTTACTTTATGAAACGTTGAAACTTATCAAAAAGCGAAATTTTCCTAGTTTGACCAACATAAACGTTCAGACGGTTGGCTTCTGGGCAAAGAGTAAGGTTCATGCAAAGAAAGTGATTGGGGAATTGATTGATCTAGGAGTTAACTCTTTCTTAATTTATGGCCACGACAAGTGGCATTGGGAACGGGGCTTGCAAAAAGAGAGGCAAGAAATGTTGGTAGATGTTCTGATAAACGAGTTTGATGCGTACAAACCAAAAGGGATGCAAGCGCAAGTCCGAGCCCTTTTTCGGCCAGATGATAGGATCACTTATAGTTTGAACGAAACACGACTTGTCCGTCCTGTGGGGAGAGCGGCCTGGGCAACTACTCCAAAGGAACAGAGTCCACCGTCAACCAATCCCATATGTAGATGGAATGATTTTCTCCACTTAAGTCCCAAGGGATATATCTACACCATCAATTTTAACGGAGAGGTCCACTACTGTATATACCAAATAGCAAAGCCATTAGGTAACATAATTGAACGTCCTCTTATTGATATACTCAAAAATGCCCGACGGAACAAGTTTTTTCAAATAGCGAATAAGGGGTTAAATATCGCTAATCTTGCAGTAGAGTACTTTGGTATGTCCGAACAAGAAGCGATCAGGTCAATTGAATTAAAAGGAAGATGTGTCTTCCACTGGGAAATTCTTACGCAATATTTTAAGAATAGGAAAGATGCCCCTATTATGTACGATGTATTTAAGCTAGAAAGGGAACGATACAAAAAAGTATAATGCGTTTAATTGAATGAATTTGGTTTTTAATTTTACGCCCATAAAGGGCTACACTACCCACAACTTTTAGACAAGAGACATAAAATGCGGAGATAAAAATGGATAGAAGAGATATCAAGAAATGGTTTAAGGAACCGGCCAAAATGGGCCATAAGTATTCGCTCTGGGTAATCTATTTCTGCACCGGTTGCGGGATTATCGAGATTCCTCCGGTTATAACCTCTCGCTGGGATGCAGAAAGGTTTGGAGTGATTCCTGTGGCAACACCCAGGCAAGCAAACCTGTTTTTGATTACCGGCTATGTCTCGGTAAAGACATTAAAAGCAATCATCAGAACCTATGAACAGATGCCTGAACCCAAATATACCGTGGGTTTTGGTAGTTGCCCCATAAACGGAGGAATGTACTGGGATTCCTACAATACGATAAAGCATCTGGATAAATACATACCTGTAGATGGTTGGATTGCTGGTTGCATGCCCAGACCGGAAGCAATATTCATTGCCGTAACCCATCTCTGGACGATGATTGATAAAGGGATGGCAGATGGATATCTAAAATACAGAGAAAAATACAAATATTATCGGAAGAATCAAGAAATGGCACTGGGCAAACTTGAGTGGTCACCATTATACCCGAGAGAAAATCAAAAATGACACGAAGTGTCATTCCTGCAGAAGCAGGAATCCAGCCCTTGATTAAATCAAGGGTTAATAGATTCCCGCTTATTGACTGCGGGAATGACAGAAGGGGGTTATGTGGGAGTGACTGCATCGTCTATGATAATGACAAACAAAAAATTAAAAGAAGAACTTGAATCAACCTTTAAAGATATCCAGGTAATTGTTCCTGAGGATACTCGATTGAACATAACCGCCAGAGAAGAAGATGCTCTGACTATTTTAAAATTTCTTAAGGATAGAGGATTTAACTTTTTAACCTTAATCTCCTGCGTAGATTGGATAAAGGAGAATGAATTCGAACTGGTTTATATTATCACTTCTTATCTGCAAAAGAATGATGAATACACCCAGAGAGAAAAGTTACAGATAATTTTAAAAACAAGAATTTCGCGAACAATACCAGAATCTAAGACAGTAACCCCTATTTTTAGCAATGCTGAAGTCTATGAACGGGAACTGCACGAACTTTTTGGGATAAAGTTTGAAGGTAATCAAAGGCTAATTCCCCTTTTCCTGGAAAGGGAATATAAGATACCTCCTTTTAGAAAGGATTTTGATACCAGAGAGTATGTTAAAGAAGTTTTTGATAAAATCCCTTTTGTGTAAGATAAGAAATGAGAGAACTTGAGCTTTATTTTGGCCCTCAGCATCTGGGGATGGTGGGAAACTTTAGCATCACCTTGAAGGTTGAGGGTGACCGCATTTTAGAGGCACAAGCCAATCCTGGGTATTTGCATCGGGGATTTGAAAAATTGATGGAATACCGAACCTGGATACAGAATTTCCCAATGGTCTGTAGAATAAATGTGATAGAACCGGATTCAATGGAGATGGTATATGCAATGGCGGTGGAGAAATTAGCCGGTATAGAAGTACCAGAGAGGGCAAATTATATAAGAACTATTGTGCTGGAACTTTCCCGGGTCTCTTCCCATCTGTTCGGTCTATGGGCATATGCCAATATGCTTGGCTTTGATACTGTTGCTCAATGGGCAATGTATCATCGTGATCTTATTTTGGACCTGTTTGAGGAACTCACCGGTGGCAGGGTATACCACATCTATATCTGGCCTGGCGGGGTGAGACGTGATTTCCCCGAAGGGTTTAAAGATAAAATTGTAAATACCCTCCATTCTATAGGTAGTTGTATACCAGACTATGATAATACATTTTTCAATAACCGCCTCTTTTATGAACGGGCAAAAGGAATCGGGAAAATAACTCAGAAGGAGGCGAAGGAACTGGGGGCAACAGGTCAGGTTTTAAGGGCAACAGGCGAAAAGTTTGATATTAGAAAGGTTGAACCCTATGCTGTATATGATAAAGTGGATTTTGAGATTCCTACAAGGGAGGATGGTGATGCATATTCAAGAATTTGGGTGATCAGGGACGAGATGATAGAGAGTGTCCATATGATATTTAAGTTGCTTGACGCTATGCCTGAGGGTTCAGTTTACAATAAAGTTCCCAACCCATTCAAATGGAAAATACCAAAGGGAGAAGCTTATGTGAGGGTTGAATCCTCGCGTGGAGAGTTAGGCCTTTATATGGTGAGCAATGGCGAAGATAAGCCTTATCGGGTGCATTTCAGGACACCGTCATACACTCATGGTTTGGTTATTTTAGAAAAATTATTAAAAAATGCCAGTATTGCTGACGTGGGAAATATTATGATAAGTTTATATGTAATTGCTCCGGAGATAGACCGATGACACGAAGTGTCATTCCTGTGAAAACAGGAATCCAGAGAATAGATTCCCGATTACTAACTTCGGGAATGACATCAAGGGGCCATTGCGGGAATGACATCAAAGGAGGGGAAAATCTCAATGGATAAAGGTAGTATCTTCAGTCCATTTAAAAGTATCAAATATCTTTTTAAAAAGCCGAAGACATTGCGCTATCCTTTTGAGCCGAAAGAACCTGCAAAAAGATACAGAGGCTTGCATCTTAATGACTGGGATAAATGTACCGGTTGCGGCAACTGTGCCGATATATGTCCCAATGAAGCAATCACGATGAAGGAGATACCTGAGATTAAACCAAAGCCTGAGGAAGGTATGAAGAATGAACGTCCCAGAGTAGACTATGGTAGGTGCTGTTTCTGTGGGTTATGCGTGGATATCTGTCCGCCTGGTTCTTTGAGACTCTCCCGAGACTATCTTCATATTCACTTTAAAACCGATACTTTCAACCTGCTTGCCAAAGATGAAAAGTTAGATAAAGAACACTTTCTCCCGGCTAAAGAATATTCTATACTTAAAGCGAGTCTTTCCCACCGCAAAGAAGATAATGAAGGACTTGTATCCGACCTTAAATATTCCTTATTCGAGCCAGAGCGTGTACCTATGCCGCAAGTTAAACCTGAAAGGAGAAGACTTTCCTTTATTGAACAAGTGATTGGTTATAATAGGGAGCAGGCTGAGAGAGAAGCTTCTCGCTGTCTGGAGTGCAAACTATGCGAGGAGGCCTGCCCGGCCCATCTAAAAATTTCCGATTATATAAAAGCAATCTCTGAGAATAAACCCGATGAATCCTTAAAGAAGATATTTGAGGATAATCCAATTCCTTCCATCTGCGGAAGAGTCTGTATGAAGTATTGCGAGGACGCCTGTTCTTTGAGTATCAGAGGGGAAGCGGTGGCTGTAAGGTGGCTGAAAAGGTTCGTTGCTGATTCTATTAAAGATTATAAAACTACCTTAGAACTTAAAATAGCTAAACCTACCGGTAAAAAGATTGCCGTTATAGGTGCCGGCCCTGGCGGTTTATCGGTATCTTATTTCTTAGCCTTAAAAGGTCACAAAGTAACTGTCTTTGATTCGCTTTCCGGTGGTGGGGGTATGATGCGCATAGGTCCACCGCTTTATAGATTACCTATAGAGGCTATTGATAAGGATATAAATCATATAGCCTCTTTAGGCGTTGAATTCAAATTCAATACTACAGTCGGAAAAGATATTCTATTTGAAGATATTCTGAAAGAATACGAAGGAGTCTATTTGGGAATAGGGACGACGATAAGTCGTTCAACAAAGGTTAAGAATGCCGATAGATGTATTTTAGCACTTCCTTTCTTGGAGGAGAACAAAATTGGTAAAGGCGTTAAGGTAGGCAAAGAAATAATCGTTATCGGCGGAGGGAATGTAGCGATGGATGTAGCCCGGGAGGCTCTCAGGTTGCAGCAAATTCAATATCCAGGGGAAAAGACAGTGACCAAAATGGTTTCTCTGGAGGACTGGGAGATAATGCCCGCAACCAAAGAGGAGATTGAGGACACCAAGGCCGAAGGGATTCAGTTTAATCCTAACTGGGGGCCGAAAGAGATTAAAGTAGAAGATGGTAAGATAAAGGGCCTTCTCTGTGTGAAGGTAAAATCGGTCTTCGATGAACAGGGTAGATTCAGACCTACCTTTTATGAAGAAAAAGAAATGCTTTTAGAAGGTGATATGGTAATTGAAGCCATTGGTCAGGGTTCTGACTTTTCATTTATTCCCAAGCCTTTTTTTGAAAAACTTGAATTTACGGAAAGAAGAAAGGTGAAGGTTGATGAGAATGGGCAGACCTCAATCCCAAAACTGTTTGCGGGTGGCGATATCGTTAATCTAAATCTGGATGCTGTCACCGCCATTGCCGACGCTAAAGTAGCAGCAGAGGGTATAGATAAAATATTATTATCAAATCTCCGCTAGCACCAAGATATACCTATCCTGCCATTCACTATTCTCCCTTCGCAATAGTTAAGTTTTCCTGAAAGATATGCTATCATCTGTAGTGGCAAAGCTTGCTTTGCCTCAATAATTGCCGAGTAAACTCGGCCACTACAACTATACAATATAATATTCTCGGAAAAACTTAACTGTTACCTCCCTTCGAATAATTAATAGAAAAATCTTTTTACAATACTTTTCCCAGACTAAAAAACGAGAGTTTGACATTAAGAGTCTTCTTATATTATAATAGTTTGTGATAATTTTCACAAAATAGATGATGAAAGAAACAGAGGTCTATCATCTCAAAAATGAGGATTGGCAAAAATTCTTAAAGCAAACTCTGGCAAAATACGGTCTTTATGCTCCGGGAAAAGGATTGGTTGAGCCAGAGTATCGTATCTACCCCCCTCCTCAATCCTCCCCCTCAAGGGGGGAGGAAATAGGTGGGGGTGTAATTTATGGTGGAGCCAGAACCCCCCAACCCCTTAAATTTTTTATTTATCCTCCTCGAGAAAAGGTCAGTCCCGACCAACCATCATCCGATAAAAAGACCATTATTCTTGGAATTAAAGCCTGTGACTTAAAGGCACTCTCTGTCCTGGATAAAATCTTCTTAGATCCTGATTTTCCTGATCCCTTCTATCAGAAAAGAAGGGAAAATACCATTCTTATCAGTGATGACTGTACCGAACCCAAAGAGAGTTGCTTCTGTATCCTTTTAGGGGGTAACCCTTTTCCTGAGGAGGGATTTGACCTGAACCTATCCTTTTTACCTGCCCTGAGTGAAGTCGAAGGGGATAAGGGAATATTGGTTGAGGTTGGCTCAAAAAAAGGAAAGGATTTACTTGAAGAATACAAAATTCCGCTACTTCCAGCGGAAGAAAAACAGTTGAAGATACGGCAGGAGAAGAGAGAGAAAGTAATTGAAAAATTAAAGGAAATAAATAAAGATTTCAAATTTCCTCAGGACCCTCTGACATTGACGAAAGGAAAATATGATTCGCCGGTTTGGAATGAGGCTTCCGAAGATTGTGTTGGTTGCGCTGCCTGTACCAATATCTGTCCCGCCTGTCACTGTTTTTTGCTATCAGAACTATCAACTATGAACTCTGAACTCTCAACTCCGAAATTTGAAAAATTTCGGTACTGGGATTCCTGTCAGTATACTGGCTTTGCCCGGGTGGCGGCCGGAGCGAATCCCCGTAAAAAATTAATGGAGAGATTCCGTAACCGTTTCTATTGCAAATTAGAGTATAAACCTGAAAATTTTGAACTTCTCGCCTGTACCGGCTGTGGTAGATGTATTGAAGCCTGTCAGGGAAAGATTGATATTCGGGAAGTACTGACGAAATTAGTGGATTATAAAGCCACAGATGAACACAGATGACAGCATAGCTGTCATTGCGAGTCCGAAGGGCGAAGCAATCCGACGAAGTCGTTGCGAGAAGCATAGCGACGAAGCAATCTCATCTTTTCAAAGAAGCGAGGGATTGCTTCGTCGTAAAAGACACTCCTCGCAATGACACTTTGTGTCAGATTGCCACGGGACTTTGTCCCTCGCAATGACATATCTGCGTTAATCTATGGTTAAAAAGATGAAAAACCCTTATTTACCCATTGAGGCAAAAATAGAAAAGGTCATTTCCGAGACGCCGAATATAAAAACTTTTGTGTTTAAACCACAGGAAGAGATTTCCTTTGCTACGGGACAATTTGTCGAGCTCACCGTTCCCGGAATTGGCGAGGCACCGTTTACTCCATCTTCTTCTCCCTATCTGAAGGAAAAAATTGAGATAACCATTATGGATGTGGGACAGGTAACTAACAAATTACACCAGATGGCAGCGGGAGAAATAGTTGGCATCCGTGGCCCATATGGTAAGGGATATCCCTTAGATAAGATGTATGGAAAAGAGGTTCTTATTTTGGGTGGGGGAGTAGGTATGGCCCCTTTGCGTTCCTTTCTTTTGGCTCTTTTGGAAGAAGCAGATAAGTTTAAGCGAATTGTTCTTTGCTATGGAGCAAAAACACC
The DNA here is from genome assembly GCA_030672255.1 of bacterium. Classification (GTDB taxonomy): domain Bacteria; phylum Ratteibacteria; class UBA8468; order UBA8468; family UBA8468; genus DAOVGU01. The sequence continues at coordinate 2,448 of DAOVGU010000076.1, read as the reverse complement.
AGAAGATATTGTTTACAAGAGCCAATTTGTAAAGTGGATGAAGGATAAGAATTTAGAGGTCTATCGCAGTGTGGATAAAGTTGATAGCAAATGGAAGGAGACTGAAGGTGTAGTTACGGTGCTTTTAGATAAGTTCGAGATGAATTTAGAAAATTCTGTAGCCATTGTCTGCGGTCCACCGATAATGATGAAGTTTGGAACCAAGAGGGTGTTAGAATTGGGGCACAGACCGGAAAATATTTATCTTTCTATGGAGAAGAATATGTCCTGCGGTATTGGTAAATGTGGTCACTGCGCTCTGGGTAGATTCTATGTCTGTAAGGATGGACCGGTATTTACCTATGATCTAATTAAAGAGACTCCAGAAATCTGGGACTGATGAAACGCTTATTCATCGATTTAGAGGTTTGCTATAAATGTAAGGAGTGCACCGCTAAGTGTGACTATTTTTACCATCCGGAGAATAAAGGAATAATCACCCTCTTGGAGTTAGCTTCACACATCCTGGTTTGCCGTAAATGTGAGGAGGCACCCTGTGTGAAGGCTTGTCCTAATGAGGCATTGGAGAAGCAACCAGATGGCAGTCTAAAAAGATACAGCATGCGTTGTACCGGTTGTAAGACCTGCACTCTTGCCTGTCCTTTTGGAGCCATTTATCCGGAGATTGTTCCTTATCTTACTTCGCAATGCGATTACTGCTTGAAAGGATTAGAGGGAGAACTACCTGAGTGTGTCAAGAGCTGTCCGGAGAAGGCTGTGCAGTATATTGAGGTTGAAGAATCGAAAGAAAAGGATATCTATTTTATCGGGGATAACTTAGCCGTTCATGCAATTCCCTGGAAAAAGGAAACAGAGCCTATTAAATTATGAAACCACGTCATTGCGAAGGACAGAGTCCTGAAGCAATCTCGGGATTGCCACGTTGTCCGCTTAAAGCGCGGACTTCCTCGCAATGACATCTGTGGTTAAAACAGTATGAACTTAATATTTAATTTTCTTGTCTTTCCCGGATTTGTTTTTACCGCAGTTGCTGGATGTCTTGCCTCCTGGATTGACCGGAAGGTCACTGCCCGGGTCCAGTGGCGGGTTGGTCCACCAATACTTCAGCCATTTTATGATCTGGTAAAACTATCCGGCAAAGAGACGATTGTTCCGCAAAAAGGGGCAAAGTTAATCTTTTTGGCTACTCCGATAGTTGCTCTTTCGGCGATAACTCTGGTTTCTACTTTAATCTGGCGCGTGCTTCTTTCTCCGCAGACAACCTTCATCGGTGATTTGATTGTTGTCATCTATCTTTTGACCATTCCCTCAATCACCTTAATCATCAGTGGTGCGGCTTCGGCAAATCCTCTGGCCTCTTTGGGTGCGAGCAGGGAGATGAAGTTAATCTTAGGTTACGAACTTCCCTTTATTCTGGCAATATTCGTTCCGGTAATAAAGGCTAATGGTATCATAAGGTTAGGAGAGCTACTTGCCTGGCAATGGACTAATCATATTTTTCTCGGTTCTCTCTCAGGATTTATTGCCTTTATTGTCGCTATTCTTTGTATGCAGGCAAAACTCGGTTTGGTTCCTTTTGATGCTCCAGAGGCGGAGACAGAAATTATTGCCGGTCCCTATATTGAGTATTCCGGCACCCCTTTGGCTTTATATAAACTTACCCGCTGGATGATGCTTTTTGTTATGCCGATGTTTCTGGTACTAATCTTTATGGGGGGAATTAATTTTTCCGGCTGGCATATCTTATGGGGCATCTTGAAGTATGTTCTCCTTCTGGTTATTATCGTTTTAATCCGTAACACCAATCCGCGGTTAAGGATTGACCAGGCGATGAAATTCTTCTGGGGACCGGTAACCGGGTTGGCAATAATAGCTACTATATTGGCACTATTAGGCCTGTAAGGAATTAAAAATGCAAAAGCGACGTAGTCATTGCGAGGAGTTCGCCCAAGTAGTAGTGGCGGACGACATGGCAATCTGACGAAGTCATTGCGAGGGATTTATCCCGAAGCAATCTCATAGGAAGTGAGGGTTTGCTTCGCTATCGCTCGCAACTTCGGCTTCACGTCGTTCGCAATGACACTTTGTGTAATTTTAAATTTATTAATTGTTGAAAGATGGGTGTAAAACTTGCAGCATTAAAAAAATCTTTGTGGTTGTTCCACTTCAATAGCGGTTCCTGCAATAACTGTGATATTGAAATCCTGGATTGCCTGACGCCAAAATTTGATTTGGAAAGATTTGGAATTAAATTAATTGGAAGTATCAGACATGCTGATGTCCTGGTGGTTACCGGATTTGTGAGCAGACAGACCGCTCCCAAATTAAAAAGGCTTTACCAGCAGGCGCCAAAACCGATTATTGTTATTGCCTGTGGAAGTTGTGCCTGCTCGGGTGCGATATTTGCTCCCTCTTACAATATGGCCGGTCCGGTGGATAAGATCATTC
>DAOVGU010000103.1 GCA_030672255.1 bacterium | reverse complement strand
CAGCAGGTATATGTCCCTTGCTTCTCTGATTGGCGCTCTTGCTTTTCCTATTTTGCTCTGGTTAAAAAAAGCAGAGCCATCCTTAATAGTTTTAGGTATTCTTGTTTTCATTCTTGTGGTAATCAGACACAAGGAGAATATTAAGAGGTTGATTAAAAGGGACGAATCGAAGATAGAACTAAAACGATGAATATTGCGATTTTAGGAGCAGGGGGATGGGGCACAACCTTAGCCATCCATCTTCATCAGAAGAATTATCAAATGAGATTATGGGAGGTATTCCCAGAATATGCATCTCTGCTGCAAAGAGAAAGGAAAAATCCCAAATTTCTTCCCGGGGTCTCAATCCCTGAAAAAATCTTAATTTCCTCAGATTTAGAAAAGGTAATCTTTAAAGCAGAATTGATTATTCTTGTAGTTCCTTCCTTTGCGGCAAGAGAAGTTCTGCGCAAATTAAAGAAGTCCAGTCCTGCAAAAGCGATTATCCTTTCCGCCACCAAAGGTATGGAACTAAATACAAATTATAGGATAAGTGAAATTATTAAAGAAGAGTTAGGCAAAAAAAACAAATGGGCGGTACTTTCCGGACCGACAATTGCTAAGGAGGTGGCAGAAGGAAAGCCCTCCACCGCTGTCGTTGCCTCATCCAGACCAGAGATTGCTAGACTGGTGCAGAAGGTTCTGATGGATAAAAGCCTGCGTATCTATACCAGTTGCGATCCGATCGGTGTGGAGTTGGGAGGTTGCCTGAAAAATATTATTGCCATCGCTGCCGGCATCGCCGATGGTCTTGGCTTTGGTACAAATAGTAAGGCGGCCCTTCTTACCCGAGGATTAGCCGAAATATCCGCTCTCGGAAAGAGAATGGGAGCAAAATCCTCTACCTTCGCCGGGCTTTCCGGGTTGGGTGATCTGGTGACCACCTGCACCAGTAAAAACAGCCGCAACCGGAACTTCGGGGAGGCCATCGGCAAAGGAAAAAAGATGGAGCAGCTCCTTAAGGAAACCGAGATGGTGATTGAAGGGGTTAATACCACTAAGGTAGTCTATCGCTTAGCGAAAAAATTTTCGCTAGAAATACCGATTACCAATGCAGTTTATCAGATCCTATTTAAGAAAAAAGATCCCCTGATCGCGGTAGATGAACTTATGACTCGAAAAGAAAAAGCGGAATAGTTGACAGTTAATGCAGTATTAGGTAATATATAACAGGGTATTTTCGCGATGAACATGAAAATTAAAAAAATTAATGCCACGAAATTGTGGATATTCTTGTTGCCATTTTTTATCTGTAGCGCAGGAAACCTTCATTGCGACACTATTATTCTGAAGAGCGGAAGCATTCTGAAAGGGATTATCGTTAAAGAATATAGCGATCGTATTCTCCTTCGGATTCCCAACGGTGAAGTGGGAATATACAAAAGTCTTATATCCAAGATTATATATCTTCGCCCCGAACAAAATTTACTTGAAATAGGCAATAAATATGCTGAAAGAGGTGAATTTGATGAAGCTCTCGTACATTACAGAAAAGCTCTGCAGGTAAATCCCGATTTTGAAGAGGCAAAGGATGCTATTGCAAGAGTGAGTGAATCTAAAGAAAGTCAAAAAGAAATTTCCGAGGAACAATTAAGACGATCCCTGGGAATAGTCATTAAAAAGGAGGGCAATGAGATAAAGGTGGCTTCAGTCGATACTCGGTCCCCTGCTTCCAAAGCCGGCGTCAAACCTGGAGATACTATAGAGAGAATTTGGGATGTTTATCTTAAGTATGAGAAACTGGATAAAGCAATTGCTCTTTTAACCGGAGAAAAGGGCGCTTCAGTTTCCTTGACCATCAGACGGCAAGTCAGCCCCATCCGGAGGAAGATTCGCTGGTATCAAAAGGAGTGTGTGGGGATAGGGATTTCTATAAGTATGGAAGAAGGAGGATTAACCATCACCGATGTTTCCTCAGGACAACCGGCCGATAAAGTGGGGCTGAAACCAGGGGATTGTATTGTAGCTATTAGAGGAAAATCCATTTGGTATATCGGTTTATCAGAAGCGATAAAAATGATGGCCGGTCAGGCAGGCATACCTCTTGACCTTACCATCACCAGAAAAGTAAGAATAGTGCGTGATGGCTATAAAAAGATAAAGGCTACTCCGTCTCTTGTTTTGCCCGTGGTTAAAGAGGTGGAGATAGCGGGCATTGGTGTGCAAATAGTCCTCACTTCTAAAGGCCCCAAAGTTGTAAACGTTCTCTATCGTTCACCAGCCGAAATAGCCGGTATCAGGAAAGGGGATCAGTTTATTGCAATTGACGGAAAGTTAACCAAAGGAGTCTCATTAAAAGAAACAAAAAAGCTGCTTAGAGGTGAAGTTGGTAGCAACGTTCAAATAGTAATAGAACGAAACAGTTCTCTTATTCGGCAGAAAATACCGGGGAAAAATTTTGGAGGAATTGGGTGTATGTTAAGTAAAGGAGAGAATGGATTTGAAATTAATGAGGTTCTTCCTAATGGAGCGGCCAAAAAAACGGGGATGAAGAAAGGGGATATTATTGTTCGGGTAGGGAGTAAAGATGTTACCGATAAGATTTCATTCTCTCAGTTTGTAGAGGAGATTCGCGGTCCGGTTGGAGCAGAACTTACTCTTGCCATCAGAAGGAATTTAGTAATTAAGAGAACAAAAATCAGAGTCCAGTAATGGAGAGGAGAAAAGAAATGGAAGAGAAAGGGAAAAAAAGAAGGATTCATTATTTTGTTAATAGGAGTTTTCAGACAAAGCATGTAGGAACAATTTTTCTTCTTATGGGCTTGGTCACAGTTGTTTTTGCTCTAACCGTTTATTATTCAGGTTGGATTCCGCTAACAGAAAGACTCTCGGCTGTCTACCCACAAGGAAGGCTGGTTGCTATCTTAAGAGTTCTTAAATTGCAACTGACGATTAGACTGCTTTTGCTTGTACCAATTATCCTCATCGTCTCTGTGTATCTGTCTCATAAGATGGTCGGGCCCTTAGCCCGACTGGAGAAGAATATAAGGGCTATTTCTAAGGGGAATTTACAGATGCGCTTAAGGGTGAGAAGAAGAGATGTACTGCAGGGTTTGGCTCAAGTAATCAATGAAATGGTAGAAAATGTGGAGCAAATGCTTAGCAAAAACAAAAATTTAGCAAAGGAGGTCTCTGCCTCTATCAAAGATTTACAGATAAGCGTAGAGAAATTACCCGAAGTACCTGACGAAATTCGGGAGAAGGTTGTTAAATTAAACAAGGAGATATCTACTCTTTGCAAAATCTCTGATTAAATCAGAGGGAAGAAGGAAGGATGAAGAAGAGAAAAGTTTTTGTGGGTTTGTTTATAGTGGGGATAGTGGCAAGTTTTTTGTTTTCGGTTAATAAAGAGCGATTCATAAAAATGACAGCGATGAAACTTGCTGGAGTCTCAGAGGTTATGGCAGAAAACCAGGAGGTTAACCCCGATGCCTTAACAATTGCAGATTTCAGTGATATCCCAGGCGTTACCCAGGAATATGTAAATGCTTATAAACTATTCCTGAAAGCAAAAGCACAAGATAAGGGAAAATATACTTATAAGGAGGCGATAGAATCTTTTGAAGCAATTGCTGGAACAACTGAAAATCCAGAGTTAAAATTAAGGAGTTTCTTTTTAATTACCTTCTGCAATTTTCTGGGAATGAATATTGACGAGGCTCATAAAGCTGGGATTGAGACTCTGCACTTGGCTGAGGAATTACGGAAGGGAGACTCACGAGTTGCTTTTCTAAGTGAGTTTACTCAGAAAATCTCGCAAGGTGAGATAGGAACTATCGAGAAGGTGAAAAAAGAGATAATAAGCCATAAAAGAGAATTACTGTATTCCGAGCTTGAGATATCAGATTTTGCTGATGATCTCTATTCTTATTCCACAAAGGGCAAAATCATATGAGAAAATGGCTCAGAAACTCGGAAAAGGTAAGAAATCTCAAAAAACAACCGAAAGTTGGTATTGAGATTTGAAAAGGGGGTGAGAAAAGAAAATGAATAAGGGGCAGTTGATTGAGAAGGTAATGACCGAAGCAAAGGTTTCGAAAGCACAAGCAACAAGGGCTGTGGCATCTCTGGTTGATAATATCAGAAATTCTTTAAAAAGCGGAGAGAAGGTTGTTCTTGCAGGATTAGGGACATTCTCCGTGAGAAGGAGGAAGGCCAGGACAGGTAGAAATCCTCGCACAGGTGAAAGTCTGCAGATTCCTGAAAGAAAGGTTGCGGCATTTAAGGCAGGAAAGACATTAAAGAATGCGGTAAAATAAGTGAGACCCAGACTTATGGAGCCGAGTGAACAGGGGACGGGCTGATATATCTCCGTCCCCTTTTGTATAATGGAACCCCCAAAGATTCCTGATAAACTTTTTTTCTCCATTGGTGAGGTGAGCAAGATTGCCGAGATAGAGCCACATATTCTTCGTTACTGGGAAAAAGAATTCAGACAGGCAAGACCAAAAAGAAATAAAAGGGGTGAAAGGAATTATACGAAGAAGGATATCGAGGCCGTTCTTAAATTAAGGAACCTTCTTTACAAAGACCTTTATACCATCAAAGGAGCAAAACAAAAATTACGGGAGAGGGCGACAAAGGAGGAGGTAAAGAAAGAGGACTTAATAAGGTTTCTTAAGCAAATCAGGAAGGAACTGGTTTCCCTGAGAAGAACCTTGAAAAGATAGGAAGTTCGGAAGTTTCCCTTGCGGCACGTTTGTTTGCCCCAGCGAGGCAAACTGCACTCTCGTTCCGTCCGGCCCGCCTCACATCTCGGCGGGCGTGCCAAACAGTGCTCCTTATTCGTCGCACTGGCACCCTCGCTCGTCCTCTTTTTGTCTTTAACGTTCTCCCCACTTGTGGGGAGATACAGAGGGGCGCGAGGAGGTAACAAGGCACGCTGCGGAAATCTTCCGAACTCTAAAGGAGAATGTGAAGGAAAATACGAAGAATATGTTGAAAATTGGGGTTTTGGCTTCGGGGAAGGGAACAAATCTGCAGGCAATTATCGATGCAATTGAAAGAAAAGAGGTTCCGGCAAAGATTGGCATAGTGCTCTCCGATAATCCGGATGCTCATTGTTTAGAGCGGACAAAAAGGGCCGGCATCAAGGCCCTTTATCTTCCTGCCGGGAGATTCAAAACATACTTAGAGCCGGAAATAGAAAAAAAATATATTAATGTTTTAAAAAAGGAAGGGGTAGAATTGGTTTGTCTTGCCGGCTTTATGAGAGTTTTAAAAAAGGATTTCCTTAATGCTTTTGCCGGAAAAATTGTTAACATCCATCCTGCCCTTCTTCCTTCCTTCCCGGGATTGGAGTCCTGGAAACAGGCGCTTAATTATGGGGTAAGGTTCACCGGGGCAACCGTTCATTTTGTGGAGGGGGGAGTTGATTCTGGTCCGGTTATCCTGCAGGCGGTTGTCCCAGTGAGACCGGATGATACACCAGAAACCTTACATCGCCGTATTCAGGAGAAGGAACATATCATTTATCCCTTGGCAATTAAATTGATTGCCGAAAATAGACTCAGGATTGAAGGAAGAAGAGTGAAAATAGAAGAGTAATCTCCACCCTATCCCTCCCCTAAGTGGGAGGGAAAAAGGGAGGGGGAAAAGGTTGTATGAAGAGGCTATCATTTACCTGTCTTGTTTTCTTCTTTTCCATTGCCTATTTATTTTCAGCGGAAGAAACTCCATATAAACAAATTCAGCAGGCGATAGAGGAGAAGGATTATGTTTCTGCTCTGAATTTAGCGAAAGTATTGCCCGAGGAGGAAGGGCTTTATCTCTCCGGTATTTTAAAGGAGAAATCGGGTAGGTTTGAAGAGGCGATTGGATTCTTTGAGAAGTATTTAGAGAAATCAAAACTTTTAACCGACTATTGTTTCTTTCATATTGCCAATAATTACTATTCTCTGGAAAACTTTCATCAGGCCAGTCTCTGGTACGAAAAGGCAGAGGCTCTTTTTGACAAAAAGGGTACCTATCATACTCAAATTTTAGAGCATTTAGCCAAATCTTACGAAAAGCTAAACCGTTTTGAGGAAGCGATAGTGTCCTGGCAAAAATTAGGAAATGATAAAGCGCTCTTTCACCTCTCAACTCTTTATAAAGAATTGGGGAGAAAGGAAAAAGCGGTTGAGACTTTCTGGAAATTAATAAAGAATTTCCCGAATAGTCTTTTGGCAGTGAAAGCGGTCAGGCAATTGGAATCTTCACAAGGGTATTTCTCTCCGGAAGAGGAATTTTCTCTTGCGTATGTCTTTTACCGGAACAGACTTTATCGTAGGGCGGAGAAGAGGTTCTCTCTCCTCCTTAACCAAGAAATCCCTTCTCCCCTTTCCTCGAAGGTTCATTACCTTCGCGGAAAAAGTCTCTTCTGGCTATGGGACTATGAAGGAGCATTAAGGGAATATCGCCAGGTTTATCCGGAAAATAAGAAAATCTCTTATGAGAAGGGATGCACCCTGCAGAAGTTGAAAAGATACCAAGAAGCAATTAAGGAATATGAGAAAGCCGCAGATAGCGAGAGCTTCTGGCAAATGGGTAGGTGTTATCGGAAATTAAAGGATTATTCAAAGGTAATTGGAGCTTTAGAAAAAATTCTTTATTCTCTCCCTAAAAAGGAGTACCAGAGCAGAGCGGCCTACTTTTCAGGAAAGTATTGGGAAAAATTAGGAGAAACAGAAAAGGCAAAGGTAGCCTATAGACGGGTAGCTAAATTACCTTATACCTTTTATTACTATCGTGCTTGCCAGGAGGGAAAAATTCCGCCATTTGCTAATCACACTAAATTAACGCACCTTCGGGACGACCCTGTAGGGGTCGGATTTATCCGACCCAGCGGGCTTGATAAATCAAGCCCCTACAATTTTGAAATTCCATACAAGAACCTGGAGAAAAGGCCGGAGCTTAAGAGGACTTTTTTTCTGTTGAGGTTAGGAATCTGGGAGGAGGCGATTGAGGAATTGAAGAACTTGGAAAGAAAAAGTCAGAAGACAAGAGAGAAAATCCTTACCCTTTTCTACCTCTACCAGGAGGCTCGCGCCTACCCCCAGGCAATTCGTCTAGGCACCATTCTTAAGAATAGGAGGCTGAGGTATCCTCTCTATTACCAGGATCTTGTGGAGCAATATAGTAAAAAATATAATCTTGACCTACATCTTGTCTTCAGTATGATCTGGCAGGAGAGTAGATTCGGAAAGGAGGATGTTTCTTCTGCCTCAGCAATTGGCCTGATGCAGATTATTCCTTCCACCGGAGCCTGGATTGCGAAAAGAATAAGGCGGCAGAATTACCAGACTGAGAGGCTCCTCGAGCCAAAGACAAATATCGCCTTTGGCTGTTATTATTTTCGCCACCTTCTAAATATCTTTGATGATAACATTATTTTAGCACTTTGTGCCTATAATGGAGGGCCGGAAAATACGAGGCGCTGGATTGTGGCAAATTGGTTAGGTGGAGAAAATGATCTTGATGAATTTGTGGAGAGTATACCTTTTCCCGAAACCTACAATTATGTGAAAAGGGTGATCTCAGCCTATCAGCAATACCAAAGTCTTTATGGAGTGGATTATGATTAGAAAAGCGAAAATGGGGGATGTGGCTAAGATTCAGAGGCTAATTAATGGTTTTGCGACAGAGGGAAAGATGCTCCCGGTAGCTCTTAACCAGCTCTACGAAAATCTTCGTGATTTCTGGGTCTATGAGGAAAAAAATAAGGTTATTGCTTGCTGCCGACTTCATATCACCTGGAAGGATTTAGGGGAAATCCGCTCCTTAGCCGTAGCCGAGAAAAGACAGCATCAAGGGATTGGTGCTCTTTTATTAAGGAGGGCTTTGAAGGAAGCAAAGCTTCTGAATCTAAGAAAAATCTTTGCCCTTACCTACGTCCCTTCCTTTTTTGAAAAGTATGGTTTTTACCGCATTTCCAAGCAACGGCTTCCCCGCAAAATCTGGTCGGAATGCCTTAACTGCCCAAAATTTCCCAAGTGTGATGAGATTGCTTTAATGAGAGAGTTATAGTTTTTATGCCTAAAAATCCTACCGTTGTCTTTGCTTAAACCGGGTAAGGTAGTCATTGAGCAAAGGGAAATTCCCTCTCCGGCTTCCGGTCAATTTCTTATCAAGACTATCTGCACCTTAATCAGTACCGGCACTGAATTGACTGTTCTCTCGGGAGAATTTCCCAAAGATTCTGCCTGGGCAAATTTGCGCCATAATGAACTATTTTTCCATTTACTTGCCGATAAGGAGTTAGATATTTCCCATCTTATTACCCTATAGAATACCTTTCGGCCAGGCTCCAGAGATATACCAGAGACTTTTGGCCGACCGCTCAAAGATTATGGGTGTGGTCCTAAATGGTAAGTTACAAAATGACTAAAAAGAGGAGTCTTATTTTAATCCTGGATATGTTAGCTGGACATTGGGCGGAAATAGCTAAATTAATGGGGATAGATTTCTAAAACTACGCTTAATGACTGTTCTCACCTGAGAGACCTTCCTCGCGGGTAATGAACAGCCAGCCCACCTCTTCAATTTCTCCTGCCTCCAGAACAAAATCTTTCTGTTGATTATTATAATCAAAAAGGCTATAATACTATTGCTTTGTGTTTTGTCATTATGAAATATCCCACTATTTTTCATCTTATCTCAACCGAATTTGAGAAAGCAGATATACCCTATGTTTTAATTGGAGGATTTGCTGTCAATTACTACGGTGTTACGCGTCAGACAGCAGATGTTGACCTCTTGATTACCAAAGAAAACGTGGCAAAAGCATTGGAGTTGTTGAAAAGAGCTGGCTATAAACAGGGCCTTGCGCAGGAAGTATTTGCCAGGCTTGAGAACAATAAAACTTATCTCATGGATATCGACCTTATGTTTGTTGATAAAGAGACCCTTACCCAGATTATTAAAAATGGAAAAAAGATCAAAATTGCAGGAAAAAGATTTGTTGTACCTTCTCTAAACCATCTGGTTGCGTTAAAGCTGCATTCCATCAAATTCAATCCGAAGATTCGTGAGTTTAAGGATCTGCCGGATATTATTAACTTAATCAGAATAAATAAGGTAAATGTCAAAACAGATCGATTCCGAAAGTTGTGCTTAAAATACGGGACAGATGAGCTGTACCATAAGATTCTAAGAAATGTAAAGCGTTGAGGCCTGATGAAAAAATTGAATCTTCCGGTTATGCAAAATCCCTTTCCTGGTGCCAAGCGTCTATCTATGAATGAATATTTAAAATTTGTTCTTCTCCATCTGAAATATACCTTTGATAGAAAAACCTATAAGGTGTGGAAGAAGTGGCAAACTGTGAATGTTCCATTCTCGTTGAAATAAGGAGGTTTATGGCTAAAGAGAAGATCGTTCTTGCTTATTCTGGAGGTCTGGATACCTCGGTTGCTATTCCCTGGTTAAAGGAAAATTATGATGCTGAAGTCATTGCCTATACGGCAGATCTCGGCCAGATAAAAAATAAGAAAATCATTCATGACAAGAGCTTAGCCACAGGAGCCCAAAGGTTCTATTTAGAGGATTTAAGGGAGAAATTCCTGAAGGATTTTGCCTTCAGGGCCCTGGAAGCGAGTGCATTATATGAAGGAAAATATCCTTTAATTAGCGCCCTTTCCCGACCATTGATCGCGCAAAGGATGGTGGAGGTTGCCCGGGAAGAGCAAGCAACCGCTTTAGCCCATGGGGCTACGGGAAAAGGGAATGACCAGGTACGGTTTGAATTAACATTCAAGGCGTTGGCCCCGGAGCTAAAGATTATTGCTCCCGCGCGGGAATGGGAATTTAAGTCCCGCGAGGAGGAAATCCTCTATGCTAAAAGGAAGAAAATTCCTATTTCTGCCACAAAAAGGAGCCCTTACAGCATCGATAGAAATCTCTGGGGAGTCTCAATTGAGTGTGGGATTCTGGAGGAGCCCTGGATAGAGCCTCCTGAGGATGCTTATCAAATGACCATTTCTCCAAAAAAAGCTCCGGATAGGGAAAGATATATAGAAATTAGTTTTGCAAAGGGGATTCCAATCAAGATTGATGGTAAGGAATATCCGCCGGTGGCCTTGATGGAGAAATTAAATAAAATTGGCGGGGAAAATGGCATCGGCCGGATTGACATCGTAGAGAATCGGCTCATCGGAATTAAATCCCGTGAGGTCTATGAGGCACCAGGAGCAATGATTCTTTACAATGCTCACGATGCCCTGGAAAGGTTAGTCCTGGACCGGGAAACATTTGATCATAAAAGACTGATTGGCGAAAGATATGGCCAGCTTATCTATAATGGGCTCTGGTTTTCACCGGAAAGAGAAGCTTTGGAGAAGTTCATTGCCGAGACACAGAAAAGGGTATTTGGAACTGTGCGGCTAAAGTTCTATAAAGGCAATTGCATAATAGTGGGAAGAAAATCCCCCTATTCCCTTTATCAAAGGAATTTAGCCACCTATTCAAAAAAAGACCTCTTTGACCAAAAATCGGCCCAGGGCTTTATTGACCTTTACGGTCTTCCTTCAAAGATTTTGGGGGCGATGGAGAACAGAGCCGAGTAAACTCGGCAACTACATTTTCTTTATGTAGTGGCAAAGTTTACTTTGCTATACTGCAAGAAAAAATGAAAAAGTATCTTATTCTCATTCTCTTTCTTTTTCTTCTCCTCTATGGAACGGCAAGAAAGGAATTTAAGGAAATCTATTGGAACGCCAAAATAACCTGCCTTTCCTGCATCGGCATCGGGAGATGAAACGGAGAGTTGTTCAGATTGTTTCCCTGGTACTTTTTAATTCCTATTACTTTTCATTTCTGAAATTTATCCCCTGCCCGGTCCTTAATTGCTACGCC
>DAOVGU010000140.1 GCA_030672255.1 bacterium | reverse complement strand
TTTCAACCCTAATTTTAAAATAGCCCCATCTCCAGAGAAACCTAACTCATAAAGATCTGTATTAACAGAAATTTCTGGCAATCTCTGCCTCTTGGAGTAGGGGCTTAATTTATCAAGCCCGTGGGTCGGATGAATCCGACCCCTACTTTTTGCGGGAGCAGGTTCTTTCTCCACAACAGGGGGGTGGACTGCTTCCTTTTTTAATACTTCTTTTCTCCCTACTATTTCTTCCTTCTTTGGTAATTTCTTGCTAAAATAGAGATTAAAAGCGATAAGAACCAGAAGGGAGAGAAAAATTGCTAAACCAGCTCGTTTTTCCATTTCTTAATTCGGTCATTCTGAGTAAAGCGAAGAATCTCATACAAGACCCTTCCCCCGTATTCAATACGGGGTCAGGGTGACACTTCGTGTCATTTCTCTGGTACAGGGTCGTAACCTCCAGGGAAGAAGGGATGGCATCTACTTAATCTTTTTAAAGTCAGAAGAAATCCTTTTCCCGGTCCAAATCTTCTCAGCGCCTCTGTCGCATAGAGGGAGCAGGAAGGATAAAATCGGCAATGAGGAGGAAGGAGAGGGGAGATGAAAATCCTATATAATTTAATTAAAAAAAGCAATGTCTCCTTCATTTTCTGTGTCATTGCGAGTCCGCCTGAGGCGGATGTGGCAATCTCAAGGGGTAAGTCTCTTCCGCCCTTTTCTCCGGCGGGCATTGATGATTCTTTTGCCTCCTTTACTGCGCATTCTCTTTAAGAAACCATGGGTTCGTTTTCTTTTGCGATTATGCGGGTGATAGGTAATACTCATAATAAAAGAAGTATAAACGATTTGGAAAGAAAAATCAATACATGGTAAAATAAGTAGGTTCGGAAAGTTTCTTCGGCGGCACGCTCATCAGCCCCAGCGAGGCTGATTTCGCTCTCGTTGCTCCTCGCTCGTCCGCCAATGAACAATGGCGGACACCGTGCCCGCTCGTCGCTAACAAGGCCGCTACAGAAACTTTTCTCGCCTTGGTGAAAAAATGAGGAATAATTTCTTAAAGACAATCTTTCTTCTTATTTTGATTACCGGGATAGTTCTTCCTCTCTATTTAAAAATCTATTTGAAATCGCAGACTCTCACAGACCAACCTCTTCAAGAGGAGGTTTCATCGGGAACCCTTGGCAAAGGAGGTTTTCTGCGGGCTTCCTTAAAGAAGGAAGGTTTTTCCCAAAAGGAGATCTTTCTCCTCGGAGAGGTTTTAAAACCAATTTTTAATTTTCGCAAATGCCATCCTGATGACAGGTATGAAATTACCCGTGCCTCCGGCAAATTTAAAAGCCTTCGCTACTGGACATCCCCGCTCGATTTTTATCTTATAGAAAGCGAAGAATCGGGTGGATTAGTTGCCTTTCAGAGGAAGGTTGAGGCAGAAGAGGTAGTCGTGGGAGTGAAGGGAGAAATAGAAAGCTCTCTCTATGAAAGTATGCTCAAAAAAAATCTTACTCCTGATCTTATTATGAGGTTTGCCGATATCTTCGCTTGGCAGATAGATTTTTTGACTGAACCTCGGAAAGGAGATCGCTTTAAGTTCATCTGGAAACGATATCAGAAGGATGAAAAGCCTCTTTTGGAGGGCAGGATTCTGGCGGCTCAATATGAGAATATCAGAAAGACTCATACCGCTATCTTCTTTGAAGATACGAGTGCGAGTGGTCGGAGAGATTATTACACCACGGAAGGGAAATCCTTGAGGAAGATTTTCTTGCGCTCTCCCTTGCATTACCGGCGCATCAGCTCCTAT
Organism: bacterium; assembly: GCA_030672255.1. Classification (GTDB taxonomy): domain Bacteria; phylum Ratteibacteria; class UBA8468; order UBA8468; family UBA8468; genus DAOVGU01. The sequence goes on along the minus strand of DAOVGU010000140.1, from coordinate 10,147 downwards.
TTTTCCTACCGGAGATTTCATCCTATTTTGAAATACTACCGACCCCATTTAGGGATTGACTATGCGGCTCCAGTTGGTACTCCAGTTTCCACCATCGGAGATGGCGTAGTCGTCTATGCTGGCTGGAAAGGAGGTTATGGAAGGTTTGTGAAGATTAAGCATTCCGGAAGTTATTATACAACCTATGGCCATCTCTCCCGCTATGGAAGAAGAATCAAAAAGGGAAAAAGGGTAAAGCAGGGTCAGGTAATTGGCTATGTTGGCTCAAGTGGCCTATCTACCGGAGCCCACCTTGACTTCAGAGTCCTCAGAAATGGAAGGTTCGTTAATTTCTTAAGGTTAAAATTACCTCCGGCTAAATCCCTCGATCCTAAATACAAAACATTATTTGATAAAATAAAGGAGGAATGTCTCTTCCGGTTAGCTCAAATTTAGCGAAACCTTCGGTGCAGCCAGCCAAACCACTGCTCCGGATACTTCCGGATAAAGGATTCAATAATCTTCATAAAGCAGGCTGTATTTTCCCTGATATCCTTGCGCACATCCTCTGTTCTTACCAATTTTATAGGCTCTTTAATTATGATGCGATGAGTGCCATCAGGATTCCTGAGGGAAAAGATGGGTAAAGCCTCTGAGCTCATCCGGCGCGCAAAGGTTGCCGCCCCGATGGCCGCCTGGATCTGACGGCCGAAGAAGTCCACACTAACCCCTTTTCCTGAATGCTGATCCATAAGCACACAGAGGAGACCATTTTTTTTAAGCCATTTCATTGACTCTCTGAGAGAATCAGAGAGAGGATACTTTGGTATCCAGGTAATTTTTAATTTTCTTCTTAATTCCTGAAAGTATTTCTCCATTCCCTGATTGCTTTGTTCTCTAATCATCGTATTGGTGGGATAACCGGCGGATGAAAGTCTGGACAGCATCAAAGGAAAATTTCCAAAATGGGCACAGACTCCAACCACCCCCTTTCCCTTTTTCAATGCAGTTTTCAGATGTTCTTCCCCCTCAATCTTGGCCACCCTTAAGAATTTTTCTTTAGAGAATTTCATTGCTTTAATCATTTCGCAAAAGCCCAGATAGATATGGGCGAATTGTTTCTTGGCAATTCGAGAAAGTTCTCTTTCACTCCTTTCTTTTCCCAGTGCAATCCTTAGATTGGAAAGAACCCTGTTTCGGGATCGAGCCAGGAAAAGATAGCCAAAATGTGACAGAATCTTAGAAAAGAGAGAATAAAACCAGGATGGGGATAGAGAAACAACAAGAGCACTCAGCCGCGTCAGAAGATAGACAAGTTCGCGAATTAATCTTTTTGGTCTTTTCATAATTGAAAGAGATATGTTATAATAATGCATTCTATATCAGAATGCAAACGACAAAGTCGTTGCGAGTCCGCCTCAGGCGGACGTGGCAATCCCTAACTTCTTTGAAAAGAGAGATTCCTCCCCCGTATTAAATACGGGGTCGGAATGACAAGATGGAGCATATGACAAAAATAAATAGGCCGCGAGGCACATATGACCTTTTCCCTGAAGAGTTGACAAGATGGCAATGGGCAGAGCAGATAGCAAGGGATGCCTTCGAAGAGTATGGTTTTTCTGAGATCAGAACACCCATCTTTGAACCAACAGAACTTTTTTCCCGCTCCATCGGAAAATTTACCGATATTGTGGAAAAGCAGATGTATACCTTCAAGGATAAAAAAGGTCGCTCCCTTACCTTAAGGCCCGAGGCAACCGCATCGGCCATTCGTGCCTATTTGGAGAAAGGAGAAGAGCAGTTGCCAAAAAGATTTTATTATTTAGGCCCTATGTTTCGCTATGATCGGCCCCAGAAGGGAAGATTTCGCCAGTTCTACCAGATTGGGGTAGAGCTTTTTGGGGTTGAGCATCCAGGGGCAGATTGCGAAATAATTCTTCTTTTAAGCGAGCTCTTTCAGAGATGGAAGTTAAAGGATTTTGAGATTCAATTAAATTCATTGGGTTGCTCCATTTGTAAGGAAAAATATAGTAAAGCCCTTTTCGATTATCTAAAAGGAACCTCTCTCTGTGAAGACTGCGAAGCCAGAAAGCAAAAGAATGTCTTAAGGATTTTAGACTGTAAGAATAAAATTTGTCGCTCTGCTATTGAAAAAGCACCGAAGATAACCGACTATCTCTGCGAAGATTGCTCTCTCCACTTTGAAAAGGTTAAAGATTATCTTCATCACCTCAAGATTCCCTATTCACTTAATCCTCATTTAGTTCGGGGCCTGGACTACTATACGAGGACGGTCTTTGAGCTCTTTTTGCCAGAATTGGAAAGGGGGATAGCGATTGCCGCCGGTGGTAGATACGATAATTTAATCGAGGAATTGGGGGGAAGAAAGACGCCGGCGATTGGTTTTGCCATTGGCGTGGAACGACTTATCGCAAATTTAGATAGTTCTGAGAAGAAAAAGTCACCTCTCTATCTTGCCTTTTTGGGAGAGGAGAGGATTTTAAAAGAAGTAATGAAATTGGCTCAGAGATTAAGAAGAAATAAAATTCCCCTAATAGTAAATTACAAAGCAAGAAGTTTAAAAAGCCAGCTTCATCAGGCAGATAGATTGGGCAGTAAATTTGTCCTCATTATCGGTCCCGAAGAGTTTGAAAAAGGTACGGTGATCCTGCGTGATATGAAGGACTCCAGCCAGACCGCAGTAAAAAAAGAGAATTTGATAGAAAAGATTAAAGACAAGATATGAAAAGAACCCATACCTGTGGAGAGCTACGCAAGAGTGATTTAGGCAGGAATGTAGTTTTAATTGGCTGGGTGAATATCAGGCGGGACCATGGAGGACTTCTCTTCATTGACCTCAGAGACCGCTATGGTATTACCCAGATTCTCTTTGACCCTAAGGTTCTTCCTTCCGCCAAATCCTTGCATAGCGAGGATTTGATTGGTATCATCGGGAAGGTAAAAGAGAGACCCAAAGGTACCATTAATAAGAGATTAGCAACCGGTGAGATAGAAGTGCTGATAGAAAAATTTTCTCTTCTCAACAGGAGTAAAGAGCTGCCATTTGAAATTTCGGGAAAATCAAAGGTCCCCGAGGAATTGCGTCTTGCCCATCGTTATCTTGACCTGAGGCGACCAATAATGCAGGAGAGACTTATTTTGAGACATCGACTGGTTAAATTGATCCGGGACTATTTAGACCAAAAAAGTTTTTTAGAGATAGAAACTCCTATCCTTACCAAGAGTACCCCCGAAGGCGCCCGGGACTATCTGGTTCCCAGTAGACTCTCCCCGGGAAATTTCTTTGCTTTGCCTCAATCTCCTCAGCTCTTTAAGCAACTGCTGATGATTGCGGGAATTGATAAATATTTTCAGATTGCTAAATGCTTTCGCGATGAGGATCTTCGCGCCGATCGGCAACCTGAACATACCCAACTTGACCTGGAATGTAGCTTTGTTGAGCCGGAGGAGATTTTCTCCATTATTGAAGAGATGCTCTTCATCCTCTTTGAAAAAACCCTTTCCCTGAAGATTTCTCTCCCTTTCCCCCGGCTTACCCACAAAGAGGCCTTATCTCAGTATGGCACCGATAAACCCGATTTACGAGAAGAGAAAAAAACGGATTTTAGTTTTGTCTGGATCAAGCAGTTTCCTTTATTCCAGTTTAATAAGGAGGAAAAAAGGCTGACACCTGAGCATCATCCCTTCACTCTGCCCCTAAAAGAGGACATTCCTCTTTTAGATAGAGAACCTTTAAAGGTAAGGGCAATGGCATATGATCTTGTCCTTAATGGAGAGGAGATCGGGGGAGGTAGTATCAGAATTCATAAGAGGGAACTTCAGGAAAAGATTTTTAAGCTAATCGGCCTTTCTAAAGATAATTATCTTCCCAAATTTGGCTTTCTTTTAGAGGCATTAGAATATGGTGCGCCTCCTCACGGAGGAATTGCTCTGGGCCTTGACCGTCTCCTGATGCTTATGACCGGGGCAGAATCTATCCGGGAGGTAATTGCCTTTCCCAAGATGGGAGATGGCTCCTGCCCCTTGACTGGAGCCCCTGCCGAAATTTTAGCAGAACAACTGAAGGAGCTCTCCTTAAAAATTGACAAAAAAAAGATACCATAGTAAAATAATTCGTTTTATGAAGAAAAGGGAAAGACCACTAAATATTCCGGAAGGTGTTAAGGTAAAGGTCAAAAATAGACTCATAAGTGTGGAGGGCCCCAAAGGTAAATTAGAAAGAGAAATCCCTTTGGTTTTGAGGGACGAGCTCGCCAATGGACAGATTCTCTTAAAGAGGCAAGGAAATGGACCAAAAATTACTGCCCTTCAAGGCCTCTTCCGTACTCTTATTGCCAATATGATTGAGGGAGTGGTAAGGGGCTATGAGAAGACTTTGGAGATGGTAGGCGTGGGCTATCGGGCAAAAATGGAGGGGAAAAAGCTTTCCTTATCCTTAGGATTTTCCCATCCCATTGAGATTGAAGTCCCGGAGAACCTGGAGGTAAAGGTTACCAAAACTACCATTCTTATTAAAGGAATAGATAAGGAATTGGTGGGAAACTTTGCGGCCTCTATCAGGAGAATTCAACCACCGGATGCTTATAAAGGTAAGGGAATTCGCTACCAGGGAGAGTATGTTCGCCATAAGGTAGGTAAAACCGCAGTAGCAACAACTGTGTAAAATAAGGAATGGAAGAGGAGAGAAGAAAAAAAAGGCATAGGGCTTTAGTTAAAAGGAAAAAGATTTTTGGAACGAAAGAGCGATCAAGGCTTACCATCTTTAAAAGTTTAAAACATATCTACGGTATTCTTATTAATGATGAGGAGAAAAGGGTAATTACCACCGTCTCCAGTTGTTCTAAGGATTTTAATAAATCTACAGCCGGATATAATCTTAAAGGAGCAGAGAAAGTTGGTTCTCTATTGGCCCAGAAAGCGCTCCATTTGGGAATTAAAAATGTAGTTTTTGATCGCGCCGGCTATTCCTTTCATGGCAGAGTAAAGACCTTTGTTGAAGGCGCAAAGAAAGGTGGATTACAATTTTGATGAGTAATAATCAAAGGAATCAGGAGGAGTGGATAAAAAAGGTTGTTACCATTAATCGAATTTCCAAGGTGGTTAAAGGTGGGAGGCGAATGAGATTTAATGCTTTGGTTGTTGTTGGTGATAGAGCAGGTAGCGTTGGTTATGGCTATGGGAAGGCAGGAGAGGTGAGCAATGCAATCGCCAAGGCTGAAAAAAGAGCAAGGAAATCTTTAATTAAAATACCGCTCTCAGGCTCAAGCATTCCCTATATGACTACCACTAAGTTTGGTGCCTCTAAGGTCCTTTTGAAGCCAGCACGAAAGGGAAGGGGAATTGTTGGGGCTAAACCGGTAAGAGCGGTGATGGAAGCGGCCGGGATCTCTGATGTCGTAACAAAATTATTTGGCTCCCATAATCCTCTTAATGTAGTAAAGGCAACATTGGCTGCTCTCACTCATTCGTTCGAGGTAGAATGAAGCTAAATGAGTTAAGACCGGTTCCTGGTTCACGCCATAAGCAAAAGAGAGTTGGTCGTGGTCCTGGTTCTGGCCATGGCAAGACTGCAACACGCGGTCATAAAGGACAAAAAGCCAGAGCTGGTAGTAGTGGCTCCCGGAGCTTTGAAGGGGGGCAGATCCCTTTTGTTAGAAAGATCCCCAAGCGAGGATTTACACCGATTAGAAAAAGAGAATACCAAATAGTTAATTTAGAACAATTGAATAGATTTGAAGATGGAGAGGTAATAGATGCAAGGAGAATGAGAGAAGAAGGGCTGATTAAGAGGGAAGGTTTGGTAAAAATCCTTGCTAAAGGAGAAATAAAAAGAAAACTTACCATAAAAGCGGATAAATTTAGCAAGAAAGCAATTGCGGCAATTAGTAAAATAGGAGGAAAAACAAATTTAACCACAGATTACACAGATTAACACAGATGACAGCGCAGTCTGTCATTGCGAGCGAGGTCCCTCGCTTGTCATTGCGAAGCGAAGCTGAAGCAATCCGACGAAGTCGTTGCGAGGAGTATTAACGACGAAGCAATCTCCAGAAGTGAGGGATTGCCACCCCCGTATTGAATACGGGGTCGCAATGACCCCCTGATTTAATCAGGGGCTGTGAAATCTTGTGGTTTCATAGAAAATTTATGTTAACGCCATTTCGTGATAGTTTTAAGATTCCTGATCTGCGAAAAAAAATCTTAATTACCTTGGGATTATTAGCTGTCTATCGTTTAGGCTGTCATATTCCTACTCCGGGGATCAATGGAGCCGCTTTGGCCCAATTCTTCCAGAGAATGCCAGGCACACTCTTCGGAATTGCCGATCTCTTTACCGGTGGAGCTCTCTCTAATCTCACCATTTTTGCTTTAGGGATTATGCCCTATATTTCCGTCTCCATTATCTTGGAACTTTTGGCTTCCGTAGTCCCTTACTTTGAAAATTTAAGGAGGGAAGGACCTGAAGGGAGAAAAAAACTTACTCAGTTGACAAGGCAGGGGACGGTGCTTTTGTGTATCGTTCAATCCCTGGCCATTTCTTTCTGGTTAGAAAATCCCAACAGTTTTGATGGGGTGGTGATGGTTTCTCAGCCAGGCTGGTTCTTTCGGATAATCACTGTAATTACCCTTACCACGGGCACTATCTTTTTGATGTGGTTAGGGGAACAAATCACGGAAAAGGGGATTGGTAATGGCATCTCCTTAATCATTACCATTGGAATTCTCTCTCGGTACCCGACAGCCTCCAAACAGATTGGGATGCTCTATCGCTCGGGGCAGCTACCCGGTCCTACCATTTTTCTGATGGTTATTTTGATTGCTCTTGTGGTAGCGGCCACCATCTTACTTGTTGAGGGGGAAAGAAGAATTTCTGTTCAATATGCTAAGCGAGTTATTGGTCGGAAGGTATATGGAGGTCAGTCTACCTATCTTCCTCTTAAAATCAATCAAGGTGGGGTTATTCCTTTAATCTTTGCTACCGCTATTCTGATGCTTCCAGCAACAATGCTTAGATTCGTCAAGATTGATTTTGTACGAAGAATCTCTGAATGGCTTGCTCCAGGTGCCCTTCTTTACACCATCCTTTTTGCTGGGCTGACCATCTTCTTCTGCTATTTCTATGCTTTCATTAACTTTAAACCTGACAACGTGGCCGATGATTTACGCAAGTACGGAGGATTTATTGCCGGGGTGAGGCCGGGCAAACCTACGGCAAGCTTCCTGGAAAGGATTCTGACAAAATTAACTCTACCCGGTTCCCTTTTCTTAGTTGCGATCGCTATTTTTCCTTATATCATTATGAATTGGTTAAAGGTTCCATATTTAGTAGCGAGTCTTTTCGGCGGGATCGGACTGCTTATTATTGTTGCGGTAATCATTGAGACAATGCGCCAGATTGAAGCTCATCTACTTATGCGCCACTATCAAGGTTTTATGAAGAAGATGAAAATACGATAACTTTTGCTCCTTTACAAAAGGAAGAAGATTTTTTAACTTCAGATATGCTCGGAAGTTTCCTTCAGCGGCACGCTTGATTTCCCCAGCGAGGAAATCTTCGCTCTCGTTGCTCCTCGCTCGTCCGCCTTTGGCGGACACCGTGCTCGCTCGTCGCTAACAAGGCACGCTTCAGGGAACATTCCGAACCTATTGAAAAATCTTCTCCCTCATAGAAGTTGAACCAGAAAGAGAGCAAAAGTTGAAGAGAAAAGGGGTGGAATATGTTTAAGAGAGGGTTGAGTGGAGTTGTGGCAGTTTTAGTTTTATCTTTCTTTGTTATGCCAACAGAGGCGGAGGAGGAAATTTCAGCAAGGAAAAAGAAGTTAATTAAGGAGCTGATTGAAGTTACAGAAGTGGGAAAGCAGGCTGAAAAGACGATGGATATGGTATTAGCTCAGATAGAGAGAAATTTTCCTCAAATGATGTCTGGATTTCTGAAAGGTGAAGAACGAGGAAAATTTGAAAAGGAGGGGGCGGAAAGTGTTACTCGTTTCTTGAAGCGGTATAGAGAGTTATTGCCTAAAAGAATAGATTTAGGGCAACTGATGGAGCAGATATATTTTCCTTTCTATGATGAATATTTTACTGAACGTGAATTGAGAGATTTAATTCGATTCTACAAATCTCGTACCGGAAAAAAACTTGTAGAGGTAACGCCTCAATTAGCTGTGGACTCAATGCAGAAAACTAATGAGTTATTAATGCCTAAAATTATACAACTGGTTAATGAGATTATGCAGGAGGAAAAAGAACGTCTGTCAAAAACAAAAGAATTGGCAGAAAAAGATTAAATAATGACTTTTGTTTTTATCTGTGTTAATCTGTGGCTATAAATGGTTTTGATTCTTTTTGGGGCGCCAGGGGTTGGGAAGGGGACAGTCGGAACGCATTTGAGTAAAAATTTAAATATTCCTCTGATTTCTAGCGGTGATATTCTGCGAAGAAATGTCAAAGAGGAAACGGAATTGGGCAACAGGGCCAAATCATTTATGGAAAAAGGGGCCCTTGTTCCGGATGAAATAATAATAAAAATGGTAAAGGAGGAAGTTTCCGGTTTAAAAAAAGGTTTTATCCTTGATGGATTTCCCCGAACACTTAACCAGGCAGAGGAATTGGAAATGATAATGAGCAATAGTTCTTATCAGGTTATTCATCTGGAAGCCCAGGATAATTTTCTTATCAAACGACTCTCTGAGAGAAGAATCTGTAAGAATTGTGGGGCAATTTACCATTTAGTGAATATTCCTCCGGAAAGAGAGGGAATTTGCGATTGCTGTAGAGGACCTCTTTATCAAAGAGAGGATGACCAGGAGAAAGTAGTGAAAGAAAGGTTGTCCGTCTTTCATTCAGAAACCAAACCAATTGTCAATTATTATAGAAAAAAAGGCGTTTTGAAGAGTGTGGATGGCTCCCTTCCTTTGCAAAAAATAGTCAATTTAATTAAGGAAAAAATTGACCATGATTCCGATAAAGAACAAAAGGGAAATTGAGAAGATAAGGAAGGCTTCTCGTATAACCTCCGAGACCCTTCTCCTTTTAGAGAAGAGGATCTGTCCCGGAATAACGACTTTAGAGTTAGATAAAATAGCCTTTGATTTTATTAAGAGGAAAGGGGCAGAACCTGCCTTCAAAGGCTACCGGAACTATCCGGCAACCCTCTGCACTTCTGTCAATGGAGAAATTGTCCATGGCATTCCTTCCTCCGTTAAACTCAAAGAAGGTGATATTATTGGGATTGATGTTGGAGCGGGTTTTGACCATTATTATGGAGATTGTACCCGCACCTTTCCTGTTGGCGCAATCTCACCTGAGGTTTCTCGACTCTTAGAAACAGCGAGAGAAGCCTTGAACTTAGGGATAAAGAAAGCGGTGGTTGGCAATCGGGTTTCCGATATATCTCATGCTATTGGCAGTTATGTGGAAAAAAAGGGCTATTCTGTAGTGCGTGAATTTGTTGGTCATGGAGTTGGCAGGGAGCTGCATGAAGAACCTGAGATTCCTAATTTTGGTCCTCCTGGCCAGGGCTCTTTCTTGAAATCTGGTATGGTCTTTGCCATCGAGCCGATGGTCAATATGGGAAGAAAGGAAATTAAGATCTTAAAAAATGGCTGGACGGCGGTGACCTCCGATGGTAAACTCTCAGTCCATTTTGAAGATACAGTCCTGATTGATGAAGATGGACCGGAGGTCCTCACTTAAATGGTTAAGGAGAAGGTAATAACGATGGATGGAGTGGTTACCCAGGCATTGCCCAACGCCATCTTTTGGGTAGAGCTGAAGAATGGCCATAAGATTTTAGCGCACATCAGCGGGAAAATGCGACTTTACTATATTAGAGTTGCACCGGGAGATAGGGTAAAGGTGGAGATTTCCCCCTATGATCTGACTAGGGGAAGAATTATCCAGAGGTTATAAGATGAAGGTGAGAGCTTCAGTAAGAAAGATTTGCCCTCAGTGTAGAATTGTCAAAAGAAAAGGGGTAGTGCGGGTGATCTGTAGCTCTCCCCGTTATGGCAAGAAGCACAAACAGAGACAAGGGTGAGGTTCAGGCAGTTTCTTAGGCGGCACGCTCACAGTAATGCTCGCTATAGGCGACTTCTCTGTCCAGGTTTTCATCCGTCGCCTAATGCCGCTACAGAAACTCCCTCAC
>DAOVGU010000196.1 GCA_030672255.1 bacterium | reverse complement strand
TGAAGGTATAAATTACCTCTATCTATAATTGAAGAACCATCAGCATTGGCTTTAGCAGCCTTACTTGTTACCAATTCACGAATTACCTTATCAATTTCTTCATTTGTAAGTTGTTCTTTTGTTCCTTCCAAAATAACTTTTAAAAAACAGGTATCTATCTCGTTTAACGTTAGATTTCTTTTATATCTTATATCATTTTCTTTTTTTATCTCCATTTTTCTAATTCATCTCAACTTTTTTAATAATCTTACAGTTTGTTCAAATTGAGTATTATACCTACCTTTTATATCGATATTCTTCTCAAGTTCCCTTATTAAGTCATTAAAATACCAAAAGCTCACTTTTTTTATCCCTTTATTTTCTAATATTTTCTTGATTTCCCTTTCTTTCCCCTTTCTATTTTCTTCAGATTTTCCTAAATATTCCTTCGTAGTCACAATAATTCTTGAAATTTTTATTTTTTTATTACCTGGCATGAATCCCTTTATTTTCTTAGTTCTTTCTTTTCTTGAAAGTTGGTCGGCCAATCCTTTTAAGTCACTTTCCCCAGCATAATAGGCTGAACGATATTTGACTTCAATGTCGTAAACCATATTCTCTAAATCAGAGGCGAGGATATCAATGTTCCCATAATTCTTCCCTCCCTTTTTACCTGTGACTTTATAAGGTATATCCGTGATATAAAACCACTTCTTTATCCTTTTTAAATAAATTGTTACTATTTCTTCATTTACGTCCATTGTATTTCTATATTTAATTCTTTTCCTTCTTACCCAATTACTTTTGCGCTCACCTCCCTTGAATCGCCACTACCACAGCAAGGAAAATAATCATCAAAAGAAAGATTATGATAAGTCCTACAGCACCACTCAAGGCTTTGGCAGGCATTCAAGGATTTCCTTGTGATTTTTGCTGTTATCTGTTACCTGATACCTATTGCCTTTAATCTTTCTGAGATTGTCTCTGGGTTAAGTCTATATCCTCTGATTACTCTTCCGGCAATTTTCTTACAGAAAGAATTTCCGTCAACGAGAGCTAATTTCTTTAAATGAAGAGAAAGAAACTTTCCGTTGATACTGCCAAATACACCATCTCTCTCTTTAAGGAAATTGATTATCTGGGAACTCGGATAAAAGTTATCTTTGGCAGGGTATTCTTCTATCATTTCTTTTAGAGAGATAAGGAAGGTTGGAACAATTTCCTCTTTTCTTATCTCTTTCTTTTCTGAAATTATTTTTAGCGCTAAATCTCTTATCTCATTATAAAACTTTTCTTCGTCTTTGTAAATCAATTTAGATAAAGCTAAAATCGGTCGCCACAATTCCCATTCTCTACCTAATATCTCTGTATCTGTAAGGTTATGGTAGGTCTCTTTTATCTCCTTGAATTGAGTTAGCATAAGGGGATAAAGATTATCTCTAATTTCTTGAAATATAGGGTTGTTTATATCAATCTCTCTATTTTTTATCTCTTTGTTTGAAGTTTCTACCATAGGGATGGGAATAGACCTTGAGGAAAGGGCGGGAGATAATCCATTGATAGAAGCAAATATCTTTGGGGAATATGCTTCAAATAATTTTGGCTTCCAGATTCCCTTCTCTTTTTCCATCTTGCCGGTAAAGACACCCTTCTTGTATCCAGCGTTATACATTGAGACAAGGAGTTTTCTTCCTTCATTTCTGCTATTTAGATTTTCTGCCTCATCTACACAGCAGGTTGAGTGGTTATTATGGATGACCCTTGTAATATAGGCAGGGGTAGAATTAAATGTTAATTCTCCATTGAAGGAAAGTAGAGAGGTTAAGATTAAGGTCTTTGTCTTGCCTGATTGTATCTCCCCATTTAGATGGATATAGGGATAGACAGAGAAGAGCCGATAAAAGTAAGTTCCTAAGGCCCAAATGGACAGAAGGGAGTAAAAACGCTCATCAATAAGGTCAAGGTAGGTCTTATATTCTCTTCTTATCCCTTCAAAGACTTCTTTAATATCAGGAGAAGGATTACCTGAAAGGAAGGATTTAATCCCTTTCTCAGACCATCTGGGTAAGGGATTAGCCCTTCTCTTTATGTAGAATCCTTTTAAGAGTAATGCTTCTTCAGATAAAGGGAAATGCTCCCTTTCTGAAGTAATGATCTCAGGGCTTTCCAAGATGCCTTTTTCGGTTATCTTCTGAACTGGAATACAACAGTAGGCTATTCCATCCTGAAAGTCTTGGGCCGGGGTTAATTCTCTAATCTCTTTCATTTTCATATATCCTATTGAATTGAACTTCCTGTTGAATATGCAAGGAATCCTCCTCCTGTAGAGTGGATAGATACCGCATTGTCATCATCATTGAGGAATGACCTAAATGGTGTTGAAGCGCTCTTGGGTTTCCGGTTTGCCTTAATCTTTCTATTGCATCCGAATGTCTAAATAGATGGGGATAGATTCTTTTTGTTATACCTGCTTTTCTGCCTGCCTCTTTGATGATTTGCCAGGCTCTTGTCCGATTGAATTTCCAAAATCTACTATCAGGGGTTAAGTTCTTTTCATAGGCATAGGCCTTTAGTCTATTGGCAAGTTCAGATGGGCAGGTAACCATTCGTGGTTTATTACCCTTTCCGATTATATGAAGGATATAACCTCCATTATAGCGATCAATCTTTTTTGGTGTTAACGATAAAGCCTCAGAGATTCTTAATCCTGTTTCAAAGAGAGTTAAGATTAAAAGAACATTTCTTTCTCCATTCCTTTTCTCTTTTAGAGTTTCTATAATCTGGTATATCTCTTCAGGTAAAAGATACTCAACAATTCTCCCTGCCTTCTGGAGAGCAAAACCTTTAGCCGGAACCAGACTCCTATTTTCCATAATTGAACACTTGAAGCTTTTGTTTAATTTTAGCTCTGTTTTTTAATAAAATCTTTCTGTTTTTCTTCCTTTTGGCTACCTAAATTGAACATTAGTGCTCCTTTTGTATAGTCTTCATTCGCCTTTGTGACCTATATCTAATTTCCATTTTCTCTTTATTCACCTCTCTGCAAGTAGTAATCTTTTCTCTTAAATCAAGCAACGGAAAGATACTTAAATCGTATTCTGTTTCCAAAAACTTCTTTGCCATCTCATCATCGGTAGCATAAAATTCAATTGGCTCCATCTGACCCGCTAAGTCTGCAATATAGGTTTTTCTTAAGCTGTAAGGATAGGCCTCTATTTCTTCTTCAGAGAAGGTTTTAACATTAAAGAAGCTTGTAATTAATCCCCTGTCCTTTCCTCCTCTGATTCTCTCTAAATCCTCTTTGCTCCAATTTCTAACTGTGATACTCATCTTTATACCCCCTTTGGTTTTAGAAATCTGTTAAGTAGCTGAACATCTGAGCGACTGCCTCAAATTCCTCTCCTTCCAATACTCTTTCAGCTCCGTCAAACCAATCAAGGAAATGATAGATTATCCCCTCAATTTCCTTTGTTTCCGGGTTTACCTCAATGGTAAAGTAGTCTTGTGGTCCTCCATAAGAAAGTTCTACCCTGTAAGTGATTCTTTTAGAAAGAGCCAAAAGGTTCTCTTCGTATTCCTCTCTTTTCTCATCATTATTCAAAGCTTCTTTAATGTCTTTTAATCTGCCCTTAAGTTCTTTATCAATTCTCTCCTTGCAAGTTTCCTCTTTAATCATTTTATCTCACCCCCTTTTCAACTTACGCTACGATAAGCGACGCTTTCTACTCTATTTAATTGCGAAAATTCATCTTCCATTCTTTGCTGAGCCTTCCAATAGATGTTATGATTCAATTCCACAATGAAATTGCCCCCTGAAATTGGCATTAGCCTAACCACTTGAAGGCCATATTTCTCTGCGATGTTTTCAGCTTCTAATTTCACTGTTCCTTTACTCACTTTGTTTCACCCCCCCTTTTTTGCTCTAATTTCTCCAATTTTCAATGAATATTTTCCGTTGTTTTTATGTCATAAGTATAACATTTTCAAGGACTTACGGCAAATCAAAGATTATAATTGAGACCGAAATATCTAATGCTACCACCCACCCACCGAACCCATCAAAAATTGAATTTTTATATATCTTTTTGGTAGTCTCCCACCGAAATGGGAAAATTTTAGTAGTTCTTTATGTCTATCCTTAAAAGAATATTTTTAGGTCGGATAATTCAACCTTGTTTCCGAATTCTTAACCGGGACTTTAGAGGAAGGTATTTTAGGCTCTTCCACCGAGGGGAAATTTAGGGAAAATTTAGCCCTCTCCCACCAAGAGAGAAAATTTGGGTGTAGGGTGAGAAGAACTATTCAGGAAAACAGAATTTTACGAAAAGATATACTGGCTCTATCTAATAGAGAGCTGTTTTGTTTATTTTGTCTTGGATTCTTTATAGAAATATCCTGGGTCGAATCATTCAACAAAGAAGTGGAAATAAGTGGAATTTTCCGCTGTTTTTGGCCTCTTATTCTCTAAAAGAGAATAAAGTTATTGAATACTGAGTGGAAAATTTAAGAAAAAGTTAAGCCCCTCAATGCTTTCTTTAATTCTGGAGTATTTTAGAGAGGCTTGTCCGATATAAACTTCAAAAGCGGGGTGAATGGAAATTGAAGGGGAAATAGGAAGGATTCTCATCTGGAAGAGATTGCCAAAACGGTATATTGATTTGGGGCTTTAAAGGGTATTCTGGGGGTGGTGTAACAGCATAAAACTATTCTTTGGTTGGCACCGGAGCATTTGAAGAGAGCAGTGGGAAAATTAGATTTTTAAAGAGAAGGTTTTTCAAAATTGTTTGCAGTTATTT
>DAOVGU010000102.1 GCA_030672255.1 bacterium | reverse complement strand
GGAGAGGTCGCATAGCCCGGTTGAGTGCGGTGGATTGCTAATCCATTGAGGTGGGATTTCCTGCCTCCGAGGGTTCGAATCCCTCCCTCTCCGCTTCTGGCACTGAAGAAAAATGTTAAATTATAGGAGGATAGGATAATGGATGGATTGCTTAATGCAAAAGACGTCTTTATAGCGAGAAAAGATTTATTTACTTTTTTAGGGGCAGTCTTTCGTATTTTAGATACGGAAGGTAACCTCCTTCTTTATAGCAGGCAGAAGGCCTTCAAGCTCAAGGAAGATATTAGGGTCTATTCGGATGTACAAAGACTTAATGAGGTCCTTCATATTCAAGCACGTCAGATTATCGACTTTTCTGCAGCTTACGATGTAATCGATTGTCAAACCAAGGAAAAGGTAGGGGTTTTAAGGCGGAAAGGAATAAAATCCATAGCAAGGGATGAGTGGGAAATTTTAGATAAGAATGATACGCAAATTGGGACGGTTCAGGAAGATACATTAGGCATGGCTCTTTTGACCAGGCTTATAAACTTCATTCCTCAGAATTACAGTGTAATTGTCAATGGGCAAGTGATAGGAAAAATAAATCAATTTTTTAATCCTTTCATTCATAAGTTTAAGATTGATTTTTCTATGGATACTCAGAAATCACTCGACAGAAGGTTAGGAATTGCTACCGCTATCCTTCTCTTAGCTATTGAACGCCGACAGCGCTGATATGTCAGTTGCGCCCATGGCTCAACTGGATAGAGCGACAGGTTGCGGACCTGTAGGTTGGCGGTTCAAGTCCGCCTGGGCGTGCTTGGAGAGTTCTCATCCAGTGGATGAGATGGAGAGATGCCAGAGTGGTTTATTGGGGCGGTCTCGAAAACCGCTTCCGCCGTAAGGCGGACGGGGGTTCAAATCCTCCTCTCTCCGCAAAAATATTATTGAAACCACAGATGGACACAGATTAACACAGATGACAGCATAGCTGTCATTGCGAGCGACTGAAAGGAGCGTGGCAATCCCGTTTTGAGATTGCTTCGGCTACGCCTCGCAATGACTATAGTGTCCTAATTTTACCCTAATGTTATCTGCGTCCAATTAATTTAAGAAAATAATGGTTAAGAAAGTAAAAAGTTTGCGGTTAGAACTATTCCTCTGGCGGGAAAGCCTCTCGGCTCTTTATAAAATAGGCCTCTGCTTTGGAATGGCTGTTTGTACAGGACTTTTAGCTGGGATAAGGATTCCTTTGCCCTTTACGCCGGTGCCAATTACCGGACAGGTTCTTGGGGTGCTTTTAAGCGGGGTTTTCCTGGGAAGATTCTACGGAGGGCTATCTATGGCAATTTATCTTCTCCTTGGGATCGCGGGAATCCCCTGGTTTGCCGGCTGGAATTCCCTTTCCTGCTTCACGTTTTTTGCTAATCCTACTGCCGGATATCTCATTGGTTTTATTTTTGCTTCCTTATTTATTGGCAGGCAGGTTGACAGAAAGATAAGAAATAGGTTCTTCTGGCCTCAACTGAAGTTAATGCTGATTGGAGTTTTAATTATCTATGCTTCTGGCGCCTTTTGGCTTTTCCTTTTGACAAGAGCAACTCTTTCTAAAATAGTTGTGATGGCTGTCTTACCCTTTATTCCTGGGGACCTTCTCAAGGCATTCTTGGCAACCAGTATCTCCGCTTCTTTTCTTCCTAAAAAGTCCTATAATGGCGAGATAGACAGATGAAAATAAGGGCTCATCACCTTCTCTGCCTTCAGGGTTTTCGAGGATTAGGATATAGCCCGGAATTTATTAAAAAGATGGAAGAGGTGAAGAGAAAGGTGAAAGCAAAGGACAACTTTCTTATCGAAGTTGTTGACGAATGCGATGATATTTGTAAGGTCTGTCCCTATCAGATCGAGGGGGTCTGTCAGAAGGGAAAAAAGTCTGCTAAAAGGACGAGGGCAATGGATCGAAGGCTGCTAAAAATCCTTCGCCTAAAAAAAGGTAGAAAGATCCCTTCCCAAAATCTCCTTTCCTGGATTAAGGAAAAATTAAATTTCTCTATTCTAATTAAGGTCTGCGGAGAATGCGGTTGGCGAGAGGTCTGCACCTATTACCTCAAACTACGAGAAAACTGGCGTAAAGAGATGCAACTAAAAAAAGGAGAGGTCGCATAGTCTGGTCGAGTGCGCGCGACTGGAAATCGCGTAGGCTGAAAGGTCTCGGGAGTTCGAATCTCCCCCTCTCCGCTGTCACGAATGGAATGAGATGGATGAGGTATATCAGATAATTTTAAAGCGGAGGACGATTAGGCGTTTCCAGCAGAAAAGGATACCTTTTGCTCTTTTAAAAAAGATCGTCAATAGCGGTCGGTTAGCACCTTCGGGAGCTAATTTACAACCATGTGCATATATTGTAGTTGATGATTCTGCTTTATTAGATAAGGTTTTTACCACTTTAAAATGGGCCAGTTATATTGCCCCGGCGGGTAACCCTCCGGAAGGTAAAAGGCCGACTGCCTATATCATCATCTTAATCAATAAGGAAATTAACAAATATGGAGAAAAGGATGCGGCCGCAAGCATTGAGAATATGATTTTGACCGCTTTAGAAAAGGGGATTGGCAGTTGCTGGATTGGTTCAATTGAAAGAAAAAGATTGCGTCAGATTTTAAAGATTCCTAAAGAGTATAAGATTGATTCGGTTCTTGCCTTGGGCTATCCGGATGAAAAATCTGTGGCTGAGTCGTTTAAAGGCTCAGTTAAGTATTGGAAGGATAGTTCTGGGGTTTTCCATGTGCCCAAGAGAGATTTAAACAGTATTTTTTACCATAATGTTTGGAGACAAAAATGAGTGGAGTGAGGTAGACAATGGAATATCTTGTTCTCTCATTGATTGGAGTGGTGATGATCATCCTCCTGTTTATTATTATTGGACGTTTACAAAAAAAGGAGGTAAAAGAGCGGGATTTAGAAGCAATTATTGAGAGGTTAAAGGATTCCTTTTCCTCCCTTTCAATGGATGCTCTCTCCAAAAATACCGAGGAGTTCCTTAAACTTGCCAACGAAACGCTTGCCGTGCAGACCAAATCCGGAGAGAAAGAATTAGAGAGCAAGAAAAAATTGATTGACCAGACACTGGAGGCAATGAAGAAGGAGATGGAAAATGTCCAAAAGCTTGTCGGAGAGTTTGAGAAGGACCGAGAAAAAAAGTTCGGCGAACTTTCTACCCAATTGAAATCTACTGCTGAACAGACCGGCAAATTACAGGAGACAACCAATCAGTTAAGGATGGCTCTGGCCAGCCCGAAAACCCGGGGCAAGTGGGGAGAGAGAATGGCCGAGGATGTGCTTCGTCTCGCCGGTTTTGTAGAGGGAATAAATTATGAAAAACAAAAAACTTTAGAGACAGCAACAACTCGTCCGGACTATACCTTCCTTTTGCCTCAGGGTTTGAAACTAAATATGGATGTTAAATTCCCCTTAGACAATTATGCTTCTTACCTGGAGGCAGAAAATGATACCGAAAAAGAAAACTATAAATCTCAATTTTTGCGAGATGTGAAAGGTAGAATTAAGGAAGTAACCACGCGAGATTATATTAATCCCGAGGAACATACGGTTGATTATGTGATTGCCTTTATTCCCAATGAGCAGGTATATGCATTTATTCAGGAGAGCGACAGCACCATTCTTGATGAAGCGCTAAAAAATAAGGTAATCCTTTGCTCCCCGATTACCCTCTATGCCATCCTTGCCATCATCCGCCAGGCGGTGGATAATTTTAATTTAGAGAAGACGGCGGCTCAGATACTCTCACTTTTGGGCGCCTTCAATAAGCAATATAAACTATTCACAGAGAGCCTGGAAAAAATGGGAAGAAGAATTGAGGAAGCCCAGAAAGAGTTTGTTCATCTTACCTCTACGAGGCGCAATCAATTGGAAAGGCCGCTGAGGCAGATTGAGGATATCCGCAAACAAAGAGGTATTTCCATAACCTCACCTAAACCAAAGGCAACTTCGAAAGAATAAGTTACACCCCCACCTACTTCCGGGGGGGGCTCCACTCCCCTCAAGGGGGAAGACTGAGGAGGGGAACAATTTATGTCCTATCTAATCTTAGCCAGGAAATATCGGCCCCAGAATTTTGAGGAAGTAGTTGGGCAGGAGCATATCACCAGGACTTTAGCCAATGCGATTACTTCCGACCGAGTCGCCTCCGCTTACCTCTTTGCGGGACCAAGGGGGGTAGGTAAAACATCGATGGCCAGAATTTTAGCCAAAGCGCTTAATTGCGAGAAAGGACCAACGGCTAATCCTTGCAACACCTGTGATCTCTGCAAAGAGATTACTGCGACAAACAGTAACGATGTTTTAGAGATTGATGGGGCCTCTAACCGAGGAATTGACCAGATTAGAGAACTCCGAGAGAATGTAAAGTTCATTCCCGTAAAGAGCAGGTATAAGATTTACATTATTGATGAAGTGCATATGCTCACCACGGAGGCCTTTAATGCCCTCTTAAAGACTTTGGAGGAACCACCGGCTCACATCAAATTTATCTTTGCCACCACCCAACCAGATCGGGTTATTCCAACAATCCTCTCGCGTTGCCAGCATTTTGATTTCCGAGCAATCAAGACGATAGATATACTTACCCAGTTAAAGAATATTGCTGAAAGAGAGGGAATAAAAGCAGAAGAGGAAGCATTAAGAAAAATGGCGGTTTTTTCCGCCGGTTCTTTGCGAGATGCTCTCTCCATCTTAGATCAACTTGTTTCCTTTACCGATACGAACAGAATTGGTGTCTCTGAAGTAAATAGTCTGCTTGGTCTGGTGGAGGAAGAGGTATTCTTTAAGGTTGTTGAAATGATTGTCAATAATGATCCTCCCTGCCTTTTTACTATCATTAACGGATTGACAACCGAGGGAAAAAGTTTTGTTTCCTTCTTTGGGGGCCTTCTTGGCCATTTCCGCAATATCCTCCTGCTAAAGGAAAGCCCTGCCCTTTCCCCCTTTCTCAATGTAAATCCAGACCATCAACAAATCTTAGAAGACCAGGGCAAAAATTTCTCCTCCGAGGAACTCTTCCAGATTATAGAGAAAATCTCCCTATTTAAAGAAAGAATAAGAAGGGAGGAGTTAGCCTCTATTATCTCGGAGATCTTCCTCCTCTCCTTGATAAGGGATTTTACCAAGAGAAAACCGACAAGAGAGGAAAAAGAGCCACCTTCAATAAAGGAGCCAGCCGAATCCGAAATCTCCTATCCTATAAGGGATGAAGAGATAAAAGAAGCCTGGCCTTTAATCCTAAAGGAGATTAAAGAGAAAAAGAGGCCACTGGAAGCCTGCCTTCAAGAAGGCAGGATCAAAAAAGTTAAAGATAACTCAATTACCATTGAATTTAAAAAAGATTTGCATTTTCACAAAGAAATGGTGGAAAAGAACAGAAAAATCATTGAGGAGATATTGAAAAAGAGATTCAGCGGGGACTTTATTGTAGAGACTGCCTATGGGGACAGGGAAGAAAATGCGGATTCATCTGAGCAACCACAGAGAAGGGAGCTAACAATAGAAGAGGAGAAAAAGATTAAGAAAATTCTGGATCTCTTCGGAGGAAGGATTGTCTCCCGGAAGGAGGAATGATATGCCATTATATGCAAAACCATTGGAAGAATTAATCAATCTCATGAAAAAACTCCCGACTATCGGGCAGAGAAGCGCAGAAAGGCTCGCCTTCCATCTCCTCAAATCTCCGCAAGAAGAGGTTAATGCTCTTGCCTCTGCAATCTTAAACCTGAAGAGAAAAATAAAATCTTGCTCTATTTGCAATAATATCACGGAAAATGATCCTTGCACCATCTGCAGTAGCAAAAAAAGAAATAGAAAAATAATCTGTATTGTAGAAGAATCTTGCGATGTTACCGCTTTGGAAAAAACTGACTATAATGGCCTTTATCACATCCTGGGGGGGAAGATCTCATTATTAGAAGGGATTGGGCCCGAGGCTCTCCGTATCAAAGAGTTGATGGAAAGGATAGAAAGAGAAATGCCGGGGGAGGTTATTATCGCCACCAACACCGACACCGAAGGAGAAACTACCGCTCTCTATCTTTCTAAAATGCTTAAATCCTTGAACGTCCCACATAGCCGCATTGCTTATGGTCTCCCTCTCGGAAGCAGTATTGAGAATATTGATCAACTCACTCTAACTCGAGCAATGGAAGGAAGAAGGAAACTCGGGTAGTTTTGGAGAAAAGATAGATAATGGCATTTTTATATCATTTATGTTGTTTTTTAGGGGTGCACCTTCCTTTAAAACTCTTATATTTCATTGCTAAGCGAGTCGCCGACATCCAATATCTATATAAGAAAGGGATAAGACAAGGAGTAAAGAGTAACATCAGGCAGGTATTGACCTTTCAGGCACATCAAAACGGAAAATCCTTAAATGAACGTTTATCGGAAAAATATGTTAAGGAATCATTCTATAATTTTGCAAGATATGCAGCTGAATTCTCATATCTTCCTAAGATCAACAAAAATAATCTGAAAAAATTCATTACTATAAAAGGAAAACGGTATCTTGACCAGGCGCTTGCTAAAGGCAGGGGCGTAGTTAGCATCACCGCCCACCTTGGCAACTGGGAATTGGGTGGGGTAGTTACTACTCTTTTAGGTTATCCTGTAAATGCGGTAGCCCTTCCCCACAAAACATCAGAAAGAGACAGAATATTTGTAGAGAGACGAAAGCATCAAGGGGTAAAGGTTATTCCCTGGGGAAAAGAATTAAAAAAAATTATTCGGGCTCTTGCCAAGAATGAAATAGTAGCGCTCTTAGGAGATAGACTTATCGGCGAGCAAGGAATCCTAATAGAGTTTTTTGGAAGGAAAACCAAGATTCCTAAGGGACCGGCGGCTTTAGCCCTCAAAATGAACTGCCCCATTGTACCCGGCTTCTTAATCAGAATAAAGGAAGGAAGGTTTCTCCTTATATTTGAACCGCCCATTCTGCCAACAAAAACCGACGATAGAGAAAAGGATTTAGAGGAGCTGGCGCGCCGAGCTTTAGGAGTGGTGGAGAAATATATTTTGGCTTATCCTTCCCAATGGCTTAATTTCCAGCCACTCTGGCCCAAAGGATGAAAAATTGTAGTCTTCGTGGTAAAATAATTATATGGTAAAAAAGGTTTTAATGAGTGGAAATGAGGCGGCGGGGGAAGCGGCCATTCGAGCTGGATGTCGTTATTACTTCGGCTACCCAATTACCCCTCAGAACCAGTTCACCGAATATATGAGCTGGCGAATGAGGGAAGCAGGAGGAACATTCATCCAATCGGAAAGTGAAGTAGCCGCAATCAATATGGTCTTTGGGGCATCAGCCGCTGGTGCCAGAGTGATGACCTCCTCCTCCTCCCCGGGAATTTCTTTAAAACAGGAGGGAATCTCATATCTTGCTGGCTGTGAATTGCCGGCGGTTATCGTTAATATGAATCGAGCCGGCCCCGGACTTGGAGACGTTACTCCCAGTCAATCAGACTATTTCCAGGCCACCCGAGGTGGGGGGCATGGTGATTACCGAACCATCACCTTTGGACCTTCCTCAATTCAGGAGCTCTTTGATCTTACCTATCTTGCCTTTGATTTAGCCGATAAATACCGCAATCCAGCGCTTATCTTAGCCGATGGAATTCTCGCTCAGGTGATGGAACCGGTAAAACTAAAAAAACCAAAGAAGAGATTACCCAAGAAACCCTGGGCCCTCACCGGCTGTAAGGGAAGAAAACCCAATTCTGTTAAGTCCCTTTTTCTTACTCCCGGGGTATTAGAGACCCACAATTGGAAATTAGCCGCCAAGTATCAAAAAATAGAGGAAAGAGAGCTCCGTTACGAAACTTTCTGTAGTGCCGATAGCAAATTTTTCCTTGTGGCCTATGGGAGTTGCGCCCGGATTGCTAAGGGAGCAGTCATTGAGGGAAGAAAAGAGGGTATGAAATTAGGACTTTTTCGACCAATTAGCCTCTGGCCATTCCCTTACAAGGCTTTAGCAAAACTTGCCGAGAGAGGAAAGAAGTTTCTGGTGGTGGAGATGAACTTAGGGCAGATGCTCGATGATGTAAAAATTGCTCTTAGAGATAAAGCAAAAATTTCCTTCTATGGTCGTCCCGGTGGGGGAATCCCTACCCCGAAGGAAATCCTGAAAGAGGTTAAAAAAAGATGACACAAAGTGTCATTGCGAACGAAGTGAAGCAATCTCAAGAAGTGAGAGATTGCCACGGACGCTGTGCGACGAGTAAGGAGCACGAGATAGCGTCGGGTGCGAGATGTGAGCACCCTGCCTGACGAAGCGGTAGCTGAGGAGACTGCTAACGCTCCTCGCAATGACATCTGTGGATAAATATGAAAAAGGTATTTGGTAGACCAAAAAGCCTAACTCGCGAGAAGACGATCTACTGTCCTGGTTGTGGCCATGGCATTGCCCATAGACTTATTGCTGAAGTAGTGGATGAATTAAAAATCAGGGAAAAGACAATTGGGGTCGCTCCGGTTGGCTGTGCAGTTTTAGCCTACGACTACTGGAACTTTGATGTGACGGAGGCCGCCCATGGACGACCACCGGCAGTTGCTACCGGCATCAAGCGAGTCCATCCAGAAAGAATAGTCTTTACCTATCAAGGAGATGGGGATATCGCCGCTATCGGAACGGCTGAAATCATTCATGCGGCTAATCGCGGGGAGAATATCGCCGTAATCTTCGTTAATAATGGTGTCTATGGAATGACCAAGGGACAGATGGCGCCAACCACCCTTTTAGACCAGAAGACCACCACTACAAGAGAGGGAAGAAATCCGCAGCTGGATGGTTATCCCATCAAAGTCTGCGAACTTTTAGTCTCTTTAGAAGGAGTAAGTTATTTAGAGAGAGTGGCGCTTGACTCCGTTGCCCATATTTTAAAGGCCAAACAAGCAATTAAAAAAGCATTTCGCAATCAATTGGAGCAAAAGGGGTTTTCTTTAGTTGAGGTTCTTTCTTCCTGTCCCACCAACTGGGGTCTTACACCACAGGAGGCTCTCACCTGGATTAAAAAAAAGATGATTCCGTTCTTTCCTCTGGGAGTGATCAAAGATAGGAGCACTCCAAAAAATACAATGTAGGTCTTGAGATTAACTCT
>DAOVGU010000228.1 GCA_030672255.1 bacterium | reverse complement strand
CCCATTTATAACCCGGCCCGGTGAAGAGAATATAGGAACTCCATTTCTTAACAGATACTTATAGGCTATGCCGGCTAACTCCCCAGCCGTCCAGGAGATGAGAACAGGCTTCTTTATCCTTCGGATAACTTCAACTAAATTTTGAGAAATGACTACATCTTTCACCGCTGAGAGGATAAGTATGAGCGCATCAATTTTTTTATCTCCAGAAAGAATTTGTAGGCACTGAGCGGGCCAGGTTGGGTTTTTATAAATCTCACCGGTAAGATCAACCGGGTTTTCCACTGAACCAAAGGAAGAAATTATGCTCGCTAATTTCTTCTTTGTAACCCTGTTTAGAGAAGGTAAGCGAAATCCATTCTCTATTGCTAAGTCAACCATCTGGACACCTAACCCTCCAGCGGTAGTCAAAATACCCAATCTATTTCCCATCAAGAAGGGTTGACTGGTTAAAGCCTGAACCATATCTACCATCTCATCTAAAGTCATCGCTTCTACAACCCCTAACTGTTTGAACATTCCTCTTATAATCTGAGTTTCTCCAGCCAAAGCACCGGTGTGAGAAACTGCTGCCCTTTTACCCTCTTGGGTACGACCAATCTTTAGGATTATAACTGGTTTTTTCCGCGTAACTTCTTTCATTCTCTCAAAGAATTTTCTACCCTCCCTTATCTCCTCAAGATAGGCGACAATGAGATCTGTTTTTCTATCCTGGGCGAGATACTCTATTAAATCAATAGTTTTGAGATCGGCTTCATTCCCTAAGCTTACAATCTTGGAAAATCCTATCCCCTGGTTCTGAATCCTCCGAAACAGAATTCCACCGATAGAACCACTCTGAGTTATTATACTAACCGGTCCTGGCTTCCAATTTCCTTCAAACATAAGACTGAAGGTGAGGTAAAGTCCTCCTGGAATATCCACCAATCCCTCACAATTAGGGCCAAGAATTCTAAAGTTATACTTGATAGATATCTCTTTAATCGCTCTCTGTAATTTCTCGCCACTCCCTCCAGTCTCTTTAAAACCACTGGAAAATATCACCACAGTCTTTACTTTTACTTCTCCACATTCCTTCAGGAGCGAGGGGACTACTGCTGCGGGACGGACAATAACAGCCATATCTACCTGATGAGGAATATTTAGAACGCTGGGGTAGCATCTTCTTCCTAAGATACTTCTTGTTTGAGGATTCACCGGGTAAATTTCTCCCCTGTAACCACCAGCTACCATCATCCTTAATATTTCATAGCCCATCTTTCCTTTTTTCCTGGAAGCACCAATCACCGCAATTGAAGAGGGCTCAAGATAATTTTTTAAGTTCATCTTAGTATTACCCGGGCATCTACCGCGATAGATTTATCGGGAAAGAGAATTAAAGGGTTTAGGTCAATTTCTTTTATCTGAGGGAAGTCAGAGGTAAGTCGCGCTACACTCATTATAACCTCAACTATAGATTTAAGTGGAATCGGATTTCTTCCTCGTGCTCCCGTTAGAAGAGGGTATCCTTTTATCTCTTTTATCATCTGATAGGCATCATATTTCTCCAAGGGAATAAGTCTGAACGAAACATCCTTAAGAACTTCAGTAAATATTCCTCCCAAGCCAAACATTACAGCTTGCCCAAACTGAGGGTCCTTTATCATGCCTACGATACTCTCAATTCCTTCCATTACCATCTCCTCAACCATAATCGCCTGAATCTTTATCCGAGGGCTATACGAATGGACATTCTTCTCTATTTGAGAATATGCTTCTTTTACCTCTCTATCGGGTTTAAGATTTAGTTTTACCCCTCCCGCATCTGATTTATGGAGCAGCTGGCTGGAAATGGTTTTTAGCACCACTGGGTAGCCTATCCTTTTTGAGATGGAAACCGCTTCAGTTTTGCTATTAGCTAAAACAAACCTTGGTACATTTATCCTATAGTAACCTAAAAGCTTTCTGGCTTCTGGTTCCGGTAAAGCTCTTTCCTCTTCTTTGAGTTTGAGCCTTTGGATTATATTCTTTCTAAGCCGGGACAAATTTATATCCATAACAGATTATCCCCTGCTTACCATTCTCAGATATTTTTCTGAACTCTGCTTTTACTCGAAGACCAATTTTTACCTCATGAGGCTCACAGTCAACAACCTGAGCGCTTATCAGCAGACCTTCTCTTAATTTAATTATAGCTACTAAATAGGGTGTCTCTTTCTGAAACCTCTTAGGGCCTACATATATGTTGGTGTAGGTAACAATTTCACCTTCACCCGTGAGTTTTATCTTCTCAAACTCTCTTGATTTACAGTTAGGACAGGTAAGCCGCGGTGGGAAAAGAATCTTCCCGCAACCTTTACATTGATTAGCCTCCAGCCTATATCTTTGGGGAATCTCTCGACAATAACCTGGGATATTCATCGGTATCCCTCCAAAATATGGATAACCGCACTTCCTCCTGAACCGCCTACATTATGGGAAAGACCTATCCTTGCACCTGGCACCTGCCTTCCTCCTGCTTCTCCTCTTAATTGTTTAACTACCTCTACTATCTGGGCTACACCTGTAGCCCCTACTGGATGGCCCTTGGACTTAAGTCCTCCACTTGGGTTTATGGGGATTTTACCATTAATTCTGGTCAGACCTTCCTCTGTCGCTTTACCTCCTTCACCTTTCTTGACAAAACCTATATCCTCGATAGCCATTATCTCGGCAATAGTGAAACAATCATGAACCTCGGCAAGATCTATATCTTGCGGCGTTTTTTCGGCCATCTGGAAAGCCATCTCTGCCGCTTTTTTAGTTGCTCTTAAACCAGTCAGACTATCACGAGAGGATAAAGCAATTGTGTCGGTAGCGGCTCCTGAACCAACTATCCGGATAGGGTTTGGATTATATCTTTTGGCTAATTCCATCGGACAAAGAATCACTGCTGCTGCACCATCGGTTATTGGTGAGCAATCCAGGAGCCTTAAAGGCTCTGCAACCAGAGGGGAGTTCAATACGTCCACTAGATTTATCTTAAATTGAAATTG
>DAOVGU010000020.1 GCA_030672255.1 bacterium | reverse complement strand
CCTTGCCTTTTGCGGTTACAAGAATATCGCCTGCTCCATAATGAAAAGTTTCGGCAACCAGAGTATGGAGTATTTCGGGGCTGTTATCCAACCTTCGCTTTCGCTACTGCCCGCTACCTCCCTTCTCCCAGCTTCAGGTAGCCAATTACTCTCTTACCTGTGGGAGTCGGTGCTGGGCTGCTGGCTAATCTTTACCCAGTCTGGACTTGCACCAGTAAGAATTAAGAAACTTTCTCGGCGCACTCATTTTTCTCCCAATTTAATCCTCATCATTTACCCTCCAGTTACTATCTTGCCCCCTCCCCCTCTGGTGTTTAAATAGTATCCATTTGATTTATTGTAAGACCAAGAGTCAAGGGCAGCGCAATACACCAATTTGTGTTTTATTACAGTTGTAATAGCGACCCCTGGGGTTCCCACCCTTGTGGTTAGATTTACATCCCCATGGGTACATAAGACATTCCACACATCATTAAAGAATTTGTTAAGGCCAATAATTCCTTCATGAGAAGTTGGCATAGTTCCTCTCCTTTCTTATTTGGTCCTTTTTAATATATAAGGATTGGAATCTGTGCCTGGATCTAAGTAGCCATCATTAGGGTCAACGTCATGATGCTTTGGCTTAATCTCGTATTCAACCTTTCCATTTTTTGATTTTATCACCTAAGGACTAACACTGGCAATCAAAAGAATCATTTAATCTTTTTGAACTCTTTGTTTGCCTTATTCACTGCTGCCACAAACTTTTTCCACTCATCAAACTTAAAACCACAGGAAGCAGAAACGTCTGCTGATGCAATATAAAGACCTATCTAAATAAAAATCCCCAACCCGACTGAGTTTCAGTTGAGTTAGGGGGATAAATCTCATTGTTTGTTAAAAGATTATGAGGATTGCATTCTCAGACAATAACAGAGACCCTTATCTAAAAAAGACAACCTATAACGGTATACTGATTTGGGGCTTTAAGAGATATTCTGGGAACCACCTTATAAACTAAAAATGCAGGTATAATCCAGAGAACTAATGCAAAAAATTGTATCATTAACTTTTTTACTCAATTGGTGTACCAGAAACGGTTGTGCCAATCCTAATCACACCAGTTTCATTAGCAAAGAAAGATCTGCTTCCTGTCTTACCTGCTACTTCTGGTGCAGCAACGAGCGTATAGGTGTATCTTGCTCCTGTCACGGGAGCTGCAGCCCCGGGTGTATAGGTGAAGGTATATCCTTGCTTGGTGCCACCAGCTAAAAGAGGGCCAATGTAGGGAGGAGTGACACTGTTTAGGATAACCAAGGTAGAAGGATAACTGGGTGGTGTCTGATTAGCCTTGTAAATAGCCATTGCTGTTACTAAAGTATGCATATTACCGATTGCGGCTCCTTCGTTGGCGTTAAGTCTTGCCCTTAAGAGATTAGGAATGGCAATTGCCGCCAAAAGCGCAATAATCGCGACCACGATCATAATCTCTACGAGGGTAAAGCCTTTTCTCTTTTTTGCCATTTGTTTCCTTCTTCCAGACTTACCTCTTTTCATTATATACCCTGTTAATAAAAAGGGCAAATTGTGTCGGATTTCTTCTCTGAAGTTGTCCCGTATTACTCCTGATTAAATCAGGAGTAATACGGGATGACCACCATTGCTTTCCTTCGGTCTTCTTACACAATGGCGCGTGGAAGTTGCTACAAGATTAATCTGACCCCTGATTAAATCAGGGGCTAAATACGTATATTACTACTAAAGACAAATAATAATCAGCAAGTAGCGGAATTTAAGCATCTTCAGAAGAAGTAGCGCAAGTTGCTGTGAGAAATATCAAGAAGTTAATCTACTCGCATATTGCTACTAAAGATAGCAGATGGTATAGTAGCACAATTCTTATGGCTAAAGTGAGATTGCCCCTTTGGAAGAGATAGCCGAAATGGTATATTGATTTGAGGCTTTAAAAGGGTGTTCTGGGGCGGCTCTATTTTTTCAGTTTATTGAGGATTATGATTACTCGTTCCATAAAGAGAAACCCGGGATTGGTCACCCAAGCCCGGGGAGGTCATATAACCTGCCATTGCTTTCTGCAAAGGCAGGGTGGTAATTCCAACTTACTTTTTTATGCTATCATATCTAAAGCAACCTGTCAAAAAGTATAACTTCTTATCCCTCTGAAAGCCTAAACATGTAAAACTCTTTCAGCATTGTTGCGCAAGACCTCTTCAGAAAAACCATTAGCACTAACAAATTCTTCTATTGTTCTCTTGATATCTTTTGATGTGGCAAGAGCTGTCCCAATAAGAAAGGCGTTAAATCCTTTTCCCTTAAGATAATCTATGTCTTCTTTTTCCTTGATACAACTTTCAGCAACTTTTATGGCATTAGCAGGAATCTTTTCAATATAATCCGGAGATTTATAGATATCCTTATGAATATTTGCCTTTCCAAAGTCAGTCTTATAATTTATAATCCTGTAATTTCTTCCGTAAATTTTTGCAATATCTGGGATTTTTTCTAAATCTTCTTCATTATTGAATTCAACTAAACATTCCATTCCTAATCCCCTACTTAGTTCTATAAACTTTTTGATTTTATCCTTAGCGAGTATTGAGCTTATGAGAAGTATAGCATCCGCACCATAAGCTCTAGCCACGTATATTTGATATTCATCTATTATAAAATCTTTCTGTAAAATTGGTTTAGTTGTCTTCTCTTTAATTTTTTGCATGGTAGCTTTATCCCCGCCAAAGTAGTCTTTATCAGTAAGAACAGATATAGCAGCTACATTACTTTTTTCATAGTCTTTTGCTAAATCTATCATACTTTTACCATTGACTCTTGGAAGGCTTGTGGGTGACTTTATTTTAGTTTCAGCAATAATATTTATTCCAGGTTTACTAAGACTTCCTGAAAAATCCATTGTTGGCGGTAATACCCCAATCTTTTTCTTAAGCTGTTCTATACTTTCTTGTTTCTTATCAATGTCAATTTCTCTTTTTTTATTTTCTACAATATCCTTTAATGTTGCCATTTTTATGCGCCAAGATATAAAACACCAACAGCTTTATTCTTATATAAAGGTTTCAAATCAGAAGGATATCTTGCAAGTGCTTTGCCCTCTTCCAGGTCAACTGCTTCTTGTTTAATTTTGAGTTCCTTGAATTCTTCATCCGTTAATCCTTTATATATTATTCTGATTATATTTATATCCATATCTTTACACAATAACATGCTTAGAATTTAGTGTCAAATTTCTTGCCAACCTTTGATTTTAAAGTAACTCCTGCTCATTCATACCGAAATGATGTCCGAGTTCAATAGGTCCCCGGTAGATAATTATCTTATCGGGAAGAACATTTGTGTAACTCACACCTCTATTTTTCAAAGGGATGCCATGATACAATCCAAGAAGGCTATTGCGTTGTCCTATTCCTCTGCCACAAGTTTTTCAAATCTTTTCTTTTCCAATCTAATCTAATGTTTATCTTACCAATTTTAAAATTTCCATTCCTTTGATAAGCGTTTGAATATTCCTATGTTTTACTGCTTCAGATGTCGAAGCGGCCGAGGTGGGATGTGTCCCTATTTTATAGGATGAGGGAAGCATGCCAACCTTCCGGTTTTCATTCTTTACATGCTCCCCGAATCCTCAAACATCTCTTTCTATATCTTCTCAACGTTAGAAGCCTGTGGTCCTTTTTCACCCTCGGTAATTTCAAACTCTACCTTGTCACCTTCCTGCAACGTCTTGAAGCCTTCTCCTTTGATAGAAGTGTGGTGCACAAAACAGTCTTTACTTCCATCATCAGGGGTAATGAACCCGTAGCCTTTTTGCTCATTAAACCATTTTACCGTTCCTTTAGCCATTATTTATTCTCACCTCCTGTATAAATTTTTCACCTATGAACTTCATAACTTCAAAAGTTCATAACTTTACTCTCGAAATTCCAATTGCACTTTCCCCTATTTTCTCCATATAATAACCCAGATCCGCCAAATAAGCAATACTTTTCGCTACCAACAACTTAATCGTAAATTGCATCTCTTCTCTCCCCAAACATTCTGAAAATCAAACCCCAAGATAAATTTATAAGCAAGTTCCCAGGGATATCCAAAACCTTCATTCCTTTAATAAGAACCTGAATATTTTTAACTATCTGGATTTGATTACCTCTGGCAGTGGGGGCAGAAGTAGGTTCCTCTTCCTCCGATAAGTTCTCTTTTGATTGGGGTTTTGCAGTTAAGGCAGGGCCTGTTTTCTCTTTGATAGACCTTCAGAAAAGGAGTGTATTTGCCCTTATTACCATTGATCTGCCGGTAGGTATCTACCGAGGTTCCTTTCCTTTTTATCGCTTCTTTCAGGATAGAGACAAGGCAATGGTGAATCTTTTCTAGCTCCCCTCTTTTAATTTTATCTGCTCTTCGCTCAGGATGAACTCCTGCGCAGAAAAGGGACTCCTGGGCATAGATATTACCGACACCGGCTAAAAATTTCTGCTCCATTAAAAGAGGTTTCACCTTTGCTTTTTTACCTTCAAAGAGTTTTATAAACTGTTTCTTGTTTAAGTCTAAGGGCTCTGGTCCCATCGCTTTAATAAAGGGCAATTCTTGCCAGTCATCAATCAGTCTGATTTCCCCGAAGACTCTCGCATCGCAAAAATTCAATAATCTGTCATCTGCCAGTCGGAAAACAACCCCGGCAAAATCTTCTTTACAATTGCTTAAAATAAGTGAACCGCTTATCCTTAGATGAAATATAAGGAATAACCTTTCTTCTAATTTTATGATTAGGACCTTCCCTCTTCTTAAAATCTCCTTGATAAATTTTCCTACAACCTTTGATTTGAAAATTTGCGGGGAGATTTCTTTGACGAGTTTTTTCTTTATTATGATAACCTCTTTAATCTTTTTGCCTAAAATCTCTCTTGTCAGCTGGCGTTTAATTGTTTCCACCTCAGGTAATTCCGGCATAGTCCCCCCTTAAAATTCTAATCAATTTTACCACAGATTCAAGAACTATTTCCAAAAGACCTTTTCCTTTGTTACTTTTATTATGGTAGACTATAGAAAACTAATATGACTTCTACATTACTCTGCTGGATTGCAAGTATAGTTGTGGGTGTCTCCAAAGCAGGCTTTGGAGCCGGCGTAGGTATACTGGCAGTTCCTTTGATGACCATCGCCATCTCTCCAACCAGAATGTTAGGGGTGCTACTTCCTTTATTAATCACCGGGGATATTTTCTCTCTTTTGCATTATCCTAAGACGCAGAATTTCCGTAACCTGTCAATGCTTATTCCAGGCTGTCTTCTGGGCATAGGTATCGGTTCTTTGTTCTTAAAGAGGTTTGAGTTACTGACAGAGGGGGAAAGGATGTTACGATTATTTATCGGGGTTATCTGTATTGTTATTGTGCTGATTCAACTATACGTTCAGTTGAAAGTTCGTGTCAAGGTCAATCCAGTTGCTTATAGACCTAAAATATGGCATGGGGTAACTGTGGGAATAATCGCCGGCGTTACCTCCACCCTTGCCCATGCGGCTGGACCGATTATATTGCTCTTTCTTCTCCCTCAGAAATTGGAAAAACGAGTCTTCGTGGGCACTGCTCTTCTCTATTTCTTTGTCGGAAATAGCGCCAAGTTAATCCCTTATATTGCCGGTAATATCATTACCCAAAAGACAATTTTAGAAAGCGTCCGCTTGATACCCTGGGTAATAGGAGGAACCTTATTGGGAGCCTGGTTGAATAAAAGAATCTCAGGAAAGATATTTAGTTACGTTATCTATGGGATTACCTTCTTAACGGGAATGGGATTGTTAATGAAATAATGATTTCTTTTATTAAGCAATTCCTTATTTGTTGGTGAGTTTCTGGGCGAGGGCCGAGGCTGTCTCTTTTAGTTCTGCCTCTTTGGCGGGAACGGGAGCAAAGGGTCTTCGCAGTTCCTCTTTGCCATAGCGAGGAACAATGTGCAGATGAAAGTGCATTACCTCTTGCCAGGCAGTTTCTCCCGCAGAATGAAACAGGTTTACCCCGGAGCAGCCAAGAACCTCAGGCATTACTCTTGCAATCCGCCTTACCAAGCAAAGCACCTTAACAAACAGAGCCTCTTCTATATCGAACAGGTTTGTGGAATGAGGCTTGGGAATCACAAGAATATGTCCCTTTGTTGCCGGGTTGATATCGGCAAATGCCATAACATCGTCATTCTCTGAAACTATATCGGCAGGTATGTTATGGCGGGCAATCTCACAGAAAATACATTTATCCATTTTTACCTTCCTAAGAGTTTTAGCATCTCCTTTACCGCTTTCTCCAATCCTACAAAGAGGGCTCGGCCAATAATGGCATAACCGATATTTAATTTTTCAATCCCGGGTATCTGGCAGACAGGAACTACATTCTTATAATTCAGCCCATGGCCGGCATCAACCTTTAGCCCCAGGGAAATGGCAAATTCCGTAGCTCTTCTCAGTTTTTTCAGTTCTTCGGCTCTGCCCCCCCCTTTACTTTCGCTATACCTTCCGGTATGCAATTCTACAAATTGGCTTCCTACCTCTTTAGAGGCTTTTATCTGAATAGTCTCTGGGTCAATGAAGAGACTTACCAAGATACCCGCTTTTTTAAATCCTGCGATTGTCTTTTTGAGGTGCTCTAAATTTCCTTTTACATCAAGCCCTCCTTCGGTTGTCAGTTCCTCTCTTTTCTCGGGGACAAGGGTTACTTGAGATGGTTGCTCCTTTGAGGCAATTTTAATTATCTCCTCGGCGGCAGCCATCTCCAGATTCAGGGGAATTTTTATTGCTTTTTTTAAAAGAGAAAGATCTTTATCCTGGATATGACGTCTATCCTCGCGAAGGTGGCAGACAATCGAATCAGCCCCCGCCTTTTCACAGATGATTGCTCCTTTTACCGGATCTGGCTTCTTGCCTCTTCTCGCTTGCCGCAATGTAGCAATGTGGTCGATATTTACGCCTAATCGACAACGTCGTTGCGAGGCCGAAGGCCGTGGCAATCCGACGTAGTCGTTGCGAGGCCGAAGGGCGTGGCAATCCCTCACTTCATTGGAGAGAGAGAGATTCTTCGTTTCACTCAGAATGACTGGATCAGTCATATTACCTTCTTTAACTTCTTAATGAAAAAACTGTTTTCCTTATGCGTTCCGATGGTA
>DAOVGU010000238.1 GCA_030672255.1 bacterium | reverse complement strand
ACATAGTTTGTTACGTAAGTACCATAAAATTTAAGGAGGTGATTTAGATGAAATTGGTTAAAGCATATTTAATAGCTGCCGCAATAGGATTGGCGGTGTTGTTTGTTTTGCCGGTTTCAACCTATGCGGATGCATTAACTTCTGGAGAAACCTATACCATCACGATTGAGGCAATTCAAAGCGATGGCAGTTCAACCTCAACAGCGGATGGGAACAGTCTTGGGTTAAGCACAACCGCAGTAGCAGATTCTGATGGAAAACTTTCTTTTAGTTTAAGCGGGGTACCAACAAGTGATACCTACAATTTCCTTGTGGTTACAATTAAGGATTCTGCAGGCACAACCGCAAGGAAGTCAGTGGTTCCTGCTCCTGCGGCCAATGCCACCCTGAAGCTTGGGGTTTCTGGAATTACAGAGGCTCAGACCGATGGTTTTATCTCTGCCTTTGCTGAAGCAGGAGCCGATGACTCGATTATGGCGTTGATGGGTTACCTCATTGTGCGTTCCTCGGATTTAACCGCCGATGAAATTACCACGATGGGCACCTTCTGTTACAAGGGTATCAAAGGAACCGATGGAACCGGCTTAACCGATGGCTATGAGGCATATCTGAGGTCAAAGGGTGCTACCGATGCGATAATGGCAACATTCAGGAAGAATATCGTTGCCAAACTCGCTGAATATAGCGAACTCTACAAGGATTCGGTGGATGATTATTTCTCCTCAGGGTCTGATGCAGAGGCGGAGAAGAAGGGCGAGGCCGCGGCAAACCTGATGCAGTATCTTGTAGATGCGGGAAGTGATGCCGGAATAGATGAGGATGACCTTCTCCTGGCAATGCAGGCAATGGGTGTGATTGTGGTACCGCTGATGATGGAGGCATCAGAGTCCGGCGCGATGCGGCCTGAGGCTTTAGAGATGATTGACAGTCAAATTAGTGTCGCCATCCAGAAACTCAGGGCCGATAAATCTATCGCAAAATACACCTCTGCTCTAACTCTGCTGGAAGCTTCAGAGGATGAGATAAGCAGGTTCACCGATGCGGCTAATGACCTCAAAAATACAATGCTTGAGAGCTTTCAGGCGTTTGAAAAGAGCATCAATGAAGAGGATCTTCTCAGTGAGGAGGAGATGGCGGCAGCCGATGCAGCTCAGGATGCGGCAATGGAGGCTGCTTTTAACACATTTACGACCGCTTGTGCAAGTACCGAGGATGAGATTGAGGACTTAAGGAGCCGTCTGGCAACCGCCCTCGGTCTTTCTGAGGAACAGAAGGATATGTACCTGCAGGCTGATATGTTCACCTGGTACACTTCAGATGGTACTACCCCGATAAACTGGCCGATAATGATGACGGTAACGGCAAGATGGATGGCAACGGTGCTCTCCAATGATGGCTCCTTAACCTATGACCCCAGAAATGTCGAGCTTGATATTCCTGAGATGGCAGAAGATTGGATGGGAACCTGTGATAACCCTGAGTATTGGGATAAGGGTTCTTGTCTGACAAACCTTGGTACCTGGACACCTGGCCGTCGCGATTATGCAGAGATGTATCCTCCCGAGGCTCCGGATGAGGTCCAGACTTGGGCAGCTTTACAGGGTTTGCAGGAAGATATCATGATCATTGAGATGACCAAATGGGAAGCCTTTATGGGGATGGACTTTGATGACCCAGCCGCATCTATGACCACAATGTTAGAGGCAGAAGAGCTCTTTTATGAGCGAATAGATGCCTTAAAGGATAATTTCAGCGGCACTACCGATGGGTCAACAGCAGTATCTGCCGAGGAAAAGGATGCTGTTATTACCCTTTACTGCTCTCCAGACTTCTAAAGGATAGTATGTGTAGTTGCCGAGTTCACTCGGCATTAAAAAAGCAGGGTGTAAAAACCTTGCTTTTTTATTTGGCAAAAAAGGGAACATTATAGTATAATAATTAGGGAGTGGGGAGTAGATAAAAAAATGAAGGATTTGCTTTCTATCGCTGATTTAACTGAAGAGGAGATTTTAAGACTTTTTATCCGTACTAAAGAATTGAAGGAAAGAAAGAAAAGAGGGGAGAAGGTTATCCCTCTTCTTTCCGGAAAGGTTCTGGGGATGCTCTTCCGCAAGGCCTCTACCCGAACCAGAATTTCCTTCGAGGTGGGAATGTTTGAATTAGGAGGAGGAGCGATCTTTCTTTCGGATGAAGATCTTCAACTTTCAAGGGGAGAGACAATCTCCGATACGGCTAAGGTTCTTTCCTCTTACCTGGATGGAATTCTCATCAGAACATTTGAGCAAAAAGAAGTAGAGGATTTTGCCAAGTACAGCAATATCCCGGTAATTAATGGACTTTCTAATGTGTACCATCCCTGTCAGGTTCTCTCGGATTATTTCACTCTCTGGGAAAAAAGGGGATTGAAGGATTTAAAACTTACCTTTATCGGTGATGGAAATAATGTCTGTCACTCTTTGATTTTGGGGGCAGATAAATTAGGAGTGCGGCTATCAGTGATTACACCTGAAGAATATCAACCAAAGAGAGAGGTTATCGCGAAGGTGAAGAATAAGAAAAATTTGATTTTTTCTACTCGGCCAGAAGATTTTATCAAGGATAGTGATGTTGTCTATACCGATACCTGGGTCAGTATGGGAGCCGAGAATGAAAGAAAAAAAAGACTCATGAAATTTGATGGTTATCAACTTAATAAGAAATTGTTTAAGAAAGCAAAGAAAAACCTTTTAGTAATGCATTGTCTTCCCGCCCATCGCGGAGAAGAGATTACCGATGAAGTAATCGATGGTCCATCCTCCATTGTTCTTGAGCAGGCAGCCAACCGCCTCCATTTACAGAAGGCCATCCTTACCACTCTTCTATGAAGAGGTTAAAGAGAGTTCAGGAAAAAATCAAGCAAAAGAGGTTGGATGCCTTTCTGATCACTAACCTTAAAAATATCCATTACCTTTCCGGTTTCTCTGGGCAAGGCATTAAAGTTTTAGTAACGAGAGAAGAAACCTTTTTCTTTTCCGGGACCCTTTATTATGAAGAGGCGAAAGAAAGGGTGCCTGGTTCATTTCAAATTATCCGGGAGACAAAACCAAAATTTTTTAGACCATTTAAAAGGCTCGGGATAGAGGAAAGTTCAATCTATCTGAAGGACTACTTTCTCTTGCAAAGATTATTGCCCAAGGTTAAGTTCGTCCCCTGTAGAGATTTTATTGAGAGTTTCCGATTGATTAAGGAGAAAGGAGAGATTGAATTATTGAAAAAATCTGCGACAGTTACCCGAGAGGTTTTTTCCTCTCTGATAAAGCAACTAAAACCAGGGATGAGTGAACTAAAGGTTGCCGGCGTTATTTGTGGTTTACTCAGAGAAAAGGGGGCAGAGGATGAAAGTTTCCCTCCCATTGTTGCCAGTGGGAGGCGAAGTTCTTTCCCTCACGCTACCGCTTCTAAAAAGGTTATCAAAGAAAAAGAACCAATTATCCTTGATTTTGGTGGCATGGTTGGAGGCTATAAATCAGATTTTACAAGAACTGTCTTTCTGGGTAAAATGGGTAAGAAGGAAAACAGAATCGATACTCTTCTAAAAAAGGCTGTAAGTTTAGCAATGGCTGAGATTCGGCCGGGAGTGATGATTGGTAAGATTGACCAAGCCGCCCGTCATCTTCTTAATCGGGAAGGATATGGCAAATATTTTATCCATAACCTGGGCCACGGCGTAGGTCTGGATACCCATGAATTACCATTTATTTCTCCCAAAAGCAGAAAAAGGCTAAAAGATGGAATGGTTTTCACAATAGAGCCCGGCATTTACATCCCTGGTTGGGGAGGGATGAGAAAAGAAGATATGGTGGTCGTAACAAAGGACGGCTGTGAAAAATTATAGCCACAAAAATATTAATTACTGAACACCAAAGGATTAAAATGTTTTTATACTAATGTGAGGACTATTTCTGTAGTGGCATTAGATGCCGTATGAATGCCCGGACAGAGGAGGCATCTCATAGCACAGCATGACTGCTGTGCGTGCCACCGAAGAAATAGTCCGAACATCCTATGATTGCCAATGAATTAAAGAACGGAATAATCATTGAGGTAGAGGGAAATCTTTATTCGGTTACCAAAGCAGACCATATTAAACCGGGAAAGGGACCGGCTTATGTCCGATGCAAACTGAAGGATTTAAAGAGGTCTAAAATGATTGAAAAAACATTCCGTTCTACAGAAAAGGTAATGGTTGCTATTTTAGAAGAGATAAGAGCGGATTATCTTTATCATCAGGAAGGAAAATACTATTTTATGGATAGTGAGAATTTTGAGGAGATTATGGCCGATGAGGAGATTATTGGGGAGAAAAAGAAATTCTTAAAAGAGTCTTCCTCCGTTACTCTCCTGAAATATAAAGAAAGACTGATTGATGTTATCCTCCCTACCTTCGTAGATTTAAAGGTAACTAAATCCGAGCCAGGAGTTAAAGGTAATACGGTAAGTGCTGTTAAAAAAAAGGTAACCCTGGAGACCGGCCTTAGCCTCGAAGTTCCCTTGTTCATCAATAACGGAGACATAGTGCAGGTTGATACCCGCACCAATAAGTACGTGACTAGAATATGAAACCTGAAGAGTTAAAATCATTTATCCAGTTTATGAAGAAAAATGATCTTACCGAATTAGAGGTAAGAGGACCGAATCTTCATCTGAAACTAAAGAAAAAGGGTAGAAAAATAGAATCAGAACTTCCCGAAGAAGAAAATTTAATAAAGATTACCTCTCCCCTTATTGGAACATTCTATCGCGCTCTTTCCCCAACCTCCCCTCCTTTTGTGGAGGTTGGCAAAGCCGTAAAGGAAGGGGATACACTCTGTATTGTGGAGGCAATGAAGGTGATGAACGAAATTAAGCCGGAGAAAGCGGGCAGAATCAAGAAGATTTTAGCCGAGAATGGCAAGATTGTAGAGTATGGACAAACTCTCTTCCTCATCGAACCCACAGAAATTGTAACCACAGATTAACACAGATATACACAGATTAAAAAAATAAACCGCAGATTTCACTGATTAACACAAGATGACAGCATAGCTGTCATTGCGAGGAGCGATAGCGACGTGGCAATCCCTCACTTAATGAGATTGCTTCGCTACGCTCGCAATGACGTTTCTGTGAAATCTCGTGGTTAAATATATTTATGTTTAGTAAAATTCTTATTGCCAACCGGGGGGAGATTGCGCTCCGGGTAATTCGTACCTGCAAGGAGTTAGGGATCAAGACGGTCATCGCCTACTCAAGCGCAGATAGAGACTCCCTTCCTGTCCGATATGCCGATGAGCGTATCTGCATTGGTCCCGGGGAAAGTGTGGAAAGTTACCTTAATATCCCGCATATCTTATCTGCGGTGGAGGCAACCGATGCTGATGCAATTCATCCTGGTTATGGTTTCCTGGCCGAAAGCATTCCTTTCGTTGAGGTTTGTGAAGCAAGTCACATCAGCTTTATCGGCCCCACAGCCAGCAATATCCAACTTATGGGCGACAAATCCCTTGCCCGGCAGACGGTGAAGAGAAATGGGGTTCCCGTTATTCCGGGAAGCGATGGTGTTGTAAAAAGTCTCGAGGAAGCAAAAGAAATAGCCAAAGCAATAAAGTACCCTATAATTGTAAAGGCCTCCGGTGGTGGTGGAGGAAGAGGAATGAGGGTTGTGCGCGAAGAGGAGGAGCTGAAATCTGCTGTTCTTTTCTGTCAGGAGGAGGCAAAGGTTGCCTTTGATAACCCCAATCTTTATCTGGAGAAATATTTAGAAAGGCCACGGCACATTGAGGTGCAAATTTTAGGCGATAGTTTCGGCAACTATCTTTGTCTTTGGGAAAGGGACTGCTCCCTTCAAAGACGGCATCAGAAACTGATTGAAGAATCGCCCTCCCCTCTCATTAATCAGAGATTCAGGAGAAGATTAGCCAGATTAGCACTAAAGGTAGCGAAATCTGTTAACTATACCTCTGCGGGAACAGTGGAATTCCTTGTCGATAGTAACCTTTTCCCCTATTTCCTGGAAATGAATACTCGCATTCAGGTCGAGCATCCTGTCACCGAATTAGTAACCAATACCGACATAATAAGAGAGCAAATTAGAATTGCGGAAGGAGAAAAATTATCTTTAAAACAGAAGGATGTCTCCATTTTTGGGGTAGCAATGGAATGTCGGATTAACGCTGAGGATCCTGAGAATGATTTCCTTCCCTCCCCGGGAAAGATTACCAGATATCTGCCCCCAGGTGGTCCAGGGATCAGGTTAGACACCCATATCTATGAAGGCTATACTGTCCCCGCCTATTACGATAGCCTCTTAGCAAAATTGATTGCTTTTGGGAAAAATCGGCAGGAGGCTATTTCCCGAATGCAACGGGCTCTCGAGGAAACAGAAATTGAAGGAGTGAAAACAACCATTCCTTTCTACAGAAAAGTCTTTGCTAATCCCCAATATCTTAAAGGGAAGTATTACGTAGGATTTATTGAGACAATTCTGGAGAATGAAAATGACAAATAATAATAAGGAGAAATTAGGTTCATTAAAGATTCAGAATGAAGTTTTGGGCACGATCGTGGCGGTGGCGGCCTCCAAGGTTCCGGGTATCTATAAAATCACCTCCAATTTTGTTGGTGGGATTGCTGAACTCCTGGGCAAAGAGCATCCCGAACGGAGAGTAAAGGTAAAATTATCGGAAGATAATGTCAGTTTTGAGCTGGCAATCGTCGTTAATTATGGAGTAAATATTCCTGAGGTAACCTGGCAGATTCAAAAGACGATAAAGGAAACGATAGAGAAGCAGACTGGAATCAAGGTGGCAAAGGTAGATGTGAATGTCCGTGGCGTCCACCTGGAAGAATAAATGGATGGGATATTCAAAAGTACATGCAGGATGTGCCATGGTGGATGCGGGGTGTTACTCCATATCAAAAATGGGCGCCTTGTCCACATTGAAGGCGATAAAGATTCGCCAATGAACCGCGGGGCGCTGTGCGCAAAAGGAAGGGCCACCATTGAGATGGTTTACCACCCCCAGCGCTTAACCAGACCAATGAAAAGAACCGGTCCAAGAGGCAAAGGGGAATTTGAACCTATCTCCTGGGAAGAGGCTTTTGATTCCATTGTCGGCAAATTGAAAAGGGTTATCAAGGAGGATGGACCCCAGGGAATTGCTCTTGCCCAGGGCACCGGCCGGCATCATTACCTGAACCTAATTCGTTTTGTTAATGCTCTTGGTTCTCCCAATTGGATCGAGCCCGGCGCCGCACAATGTCTTTTTCCCCGTGTTAACGTAAGTCTTGTTACCTATGGCGAGTTTTTAGTCAGCGATTACTATAGCGGCACAAAACCTGCCTGCGCGCTCTTTTGGGGAAGCAACCCATTAGTCAGCGGGCCCGACGGAAAGGTCCCCTTTGTGGTGCGCCGTCTGATCAAAGCCATACCGCATACATTTTGCATCGACCCACGTATCTCGCAAACCGCCAAACATTGTAAGCACATCCTTCAGTTGCGTCCCGGAACCGATATGGCCTTAGCGCTTGCGATGAGCCAGGTAATTATTAAGGAAGCTCTGTATGATAAAGAGTTCGTTAAAGACTGGACCTACGGTTTTGAGGAGTTCGAAGAACATGTTAAAAAATACAGTCCCCAATGGGCCGCAAGAATCACCGGTCTGAAGGAAGAAACAATATTCAACATTGCCCGCAGCTATGCAACCCATAAACCAGGAATAATTGACTGGGGGGTCTCCATTGAGCAGACCCCAAATTCTCTCCAGACGGTCCGGAGTATCGCAATCTTGCGGGCTCTTGTGGGCAATATCGATAAGCCCGGGGCTGACATCTTCGGGATGCATATCCTGGGTCCAACTCCTATCTTCCGAAGGAGAGCAATCCGCAGTCAGGAGAAAAGGTTAGGTGCAGATACCTATAAGCTATTGGGCGGCAGGGATGCCTTTATTCCCTCAGCTCACATCCCTACCCTGCTGGAAACGATGCGTACGGGAAAACCATATCCTATAAGAGCATTTATGATTTTCGGCAACAATGGATTGGCCACCTTCGCTAATCCAAAGGAGTATAGAGAAGCATTGATGAAGATGGACATGGTAGTTATTGCCGATTTCTTCAGGACCCCCACGGTAGAATATGCCGACTATTTTTTGCCGGCGGCGATCTGGCCTGAGGTGAATCAAGTGGTTGGTCTCCCCTACATCGCCGAAAATGGAGTCTCGGTTCAACAGAAGGTCATCCAGGTAGGTGAATGCAAACAGGATGAAGAGATCCTTGCCGAATTGGCAGGACGATTAGGACTTGAGCTCGGATGCGAATCAATAGAGGAACTGATTGCCTCTCAGCTAAAAAGAACCAACCTAACATTTGAGGAGTTGAAAGAAAAGGGATATTACTTTCCTCCTCTAAGATTCAACAAATACATCGACCATGGATTCAAAACGCCATCGAAGAAAATAGAACTCTACTCTCAGAAATTAAAAGAGCTGGGCTATGAGCCTCTCCCCTCATATAGAGAACCGCCGGAAAGCCCTCTCTCTACACCGGAATTGGCCAAAAAGTATCCCTATATTCTCATCACAGGAAGACGGCAAAAGGAGTTCTTTCAATCAGAATATCATCAACTATCAAGTCTACGCGAGAAAAGGAAACATCCCCAAACGGAGATTCACCCCAAGGCGGCAGTAAAACATAATATCGAGGATGGAGACTGGATAAAAATTAGCTCTCCCCGTGGTAGCATCTACCAGCAGGCAAAGGTCACCGAGGAAATCCGAGCCGATGTAATAAGCGTGGAGCATGCCTGGTGGTATCCAGAAATAAAAGAGCATGGCCATGGGGTTTGGGATTGCAACGCCAATATTCTCACCAATAACAAACCGCCTTATGATCCGGCCTTCGGGACATATCAACTGCGGGGACTCCTCTGCAAAGTTGAAAAGGAAAAGCCCACCACTCTTCTAAAAAAATTGACAACTTCCGCTACTTAGATTACAATCTATCTTTAGTAGGAATAAATGAAAATGAGAATTAAATCAAGAGTACTTCTACTGATCGCTATTGCAGGAATAGGCCTTGCAGTCTGGTTAAGCATTGGCTCTAAAAGCCGTAGCCCAAGTGCCACTGTCCCTCTGTTGGAAAGAAAAGAAGTCATTATGGAGAAGGAAATTTCCTTGGAAAGCAAGATCACTTTATCCAAAGAAGATGCAGAGACTATTGTTTCATTACTTAGCGAGAAACCCCTGCCTACCGATATTGAACCTTTAGCCAAAGATGATATAAGTTTCCTGTCCGAAAATAATATTATCGATGAGAAAGAATCTAAAGCCTTACTTGAATTAGAGAATTTATTAAAAGGGGAAGAAACAAAGTGATTACAGTAAAAATAAAGAAAGTTGGGTCAATTAGTCTTTTGTCTCTGGTTCTATTAAGCTTCTTTATTACCTCTGCTAATGCTTGGCCCAGAAAAAAGTATAAAAAGCCAGAATGGAGGAAAAAAGTTGAAATTACCATCACTACTGATAAAGAAGTATATGGCGTAGAAGAAACCGCCTTTTTCAGCATTGAGATGAAGCAAGCTGATAAACTGGTGATGATAAGACCAAAACAGCTCGAGGCAACTTTCCCTGATGAGAATACACCTGTAACCCTAACCC
Source organism: bacterium (assembly GCA_030672255.1). Classification (GTDB taxonomy): domain Bacteria; phylum Ratteibacteria; class UBA8468; order UBA8468; family UBA8468; genus DAOVGU01. The sequence continues at coordinate 5,229 of DAOVGU010000238.1, read as the reverse complement.
AGCTCAGCCAGGGTGAATATTATACCTATATTACTCCTGAATTTACTGAGGTAGGAGATTACACTCTCACCGTTACCGTCCGCTTGTATGGAGCGGTAAAAAGCATAGAAAACTTAGAGAAAGTAAAACAAAGATTTGAGGAAAGAATTGAATGGCTAAAAGAATTAAAAGAGAAAGTCAAGAATAAAAGAAAAAAGAAATGTATCGATAGACTAATGGCTATCTACCAGAGAATTATCCAAAGAATAGAATCTTCTATTGATAGAATCAGGGAAAGAAGCATCATCGGAACTAACTCCTGCACCATAACGGTAAAAATCAAATATACCAAGAAAATGGAAGAAGCCTTTGAATCAGGAGACTGGGAAAGTCTCTGCACTTATGCCGAGACCTTAATGCAAGAAGGTTCAGAAGCAATACCTGAGCTAGTAGAGGTCCTTAAGGATAAGGAGAAAGACCCTGTCTTCCGCAAGATGATTGCTGAGATTATCGCTGAGATAAAGGATATTACAAGCACCCCTTCTTTAATCTCTGTATTAAGTGATGAGACCGAGGATGAATCTATTCGCGCTGAAAAGCTGCCTTCACTCTTGGGGAGACAGGTGGAGAGGGTGCTTATGAGGCTTTAATTTTAGTACTTTCTGACCCGAGTGAGGAAGTAAGGTCTATGGCTGCTTTTGCCTTGGGCTTTTTGGGAAACGCCAGAGCAGTAGAACCATTAATTAGTCTTCTTGATGAGTCATCTTCATTGGTGAAAACACGTTCTATTATGTCGCTGGGAAGATTAGGAAACGCCAGAGCAGTAAAACCGCTTATAGCTCTGCTTTCCTCAGAGGATATTAAAACTGCGGCAGTTCTTGCATTAGGTGACTTAGGTGACCAGAGGGCAGTTCCCCATCTTTCTAATTTGCTTACTACTGAAGAGATGTTCAGCAGTATTAGAATATTTTCTACAGAATCTATAGGTAAGATAGGAGGCGAAGAAGCAATATTGCTTTTACTTTCCCTTCTTGAAGATAAGGATGAACTTGTTGTATTAGAGTCAGCTAAAGCATTGGGTGAAATGGACGAATCTCGGGCAATAGAGCCATTAGAATCTGCAATTGAAAGAGTAAGAGATAGTTGGGTGAAGAGTAAACTTGAAGAGATTTTAGCAGGTTTAAAAAAGTAAAATGCTAATTTGGAAGAGAAAAACTTTGTTCTTTCTGTTTTCTGGCGTACTCTTATGTGGTTGTTTTCAAAGCACCATTCAAACTAAACCTACTAAAACAACCCCAGAAGAAATTTTTGCCTTTACGGGAATAAGAGAGTATATCTATATTATGGATTTAAGTACAGGAAAATGCAAGAACACAAAGATTAAAGGAGATCATGCTGCATTATCGCCTGATAGAAAGAAAATTGCCTTTAGAGCTTACGAAGAAAAAGAGGGCCATTATACCATCTATCTCTTAGATATTAATGGCAAAAATATCAGGAGGGCAACCAAAGAGGCAGATGGAGCTACAGCTAACCCAGCGTGGTTTCCCGATGGAAAAAGGATTGCTTTCTGGTGGGGAGGAAGTGAAAACAAAAGCGGAATCTATATGATTGACCTTAATGAAGGCTCCAGCGAACCTATAATATTATGCTCAGAGATTGAGTATGGGTTTAGCTCTGACTTTTCATTATCACCCGATGGCAAGAAAGTTGTCTTTAGCGATGGAAGAAGACTTTATGTAAAGGATACTGATACAAAAGTCATAACCCAAATGGCCCAAAATGATTTTCAATATAATAATCCCACTTACTCCCTTGATGGAGAGAAGATAGGTTTTGTGAGCGGTAGAAACCTATGTGTTATTGATGCCGATGGAAAAAATGAAAGATGTATAACTTCTCATAAAAAAGGCTGGGGTCTTAATTTTCCTCGCTGGACCTCAGATAGCAAAAGGATACTCTATGAATGTTACTGTGAGAATCCATTTGCACCCGCCTTTCTATGGATAGTAAATTTAGATGGCACAGGAAAAAGGAAATTGAAAATGATTAAAGGTTTTTGGACAAGATGAACGCTGTGATAAAAAGAAATCTGGTTATTATCTTTCCAGTCATAGTTATATTAACTTTTCTTAGTGGAAAATCATTCTTATCAGCCGATGTTAGCTTTGAAAAGGGAGATTCCATTTATCGAGAGGCATTCTTCCCATTTCCATGGCTTCTTGGTCATGCCGTGCTTTATTGGCATTGGAAAAATGGTGAAGAAGTAGAAGACAAAGACCAAAAAATAATTGAATCAGGGTGGGGAGGAGTAAAAAAGAGCGATTTTGAAAAGTTCTGTGCTGGGGGTAATTTCTGGAGTGTCAGAACCAATAATAACCTAACCTGGCAACAGCGAAGGACTGTTGTTAATACAGCAAAGAAGCAAATGGAAATGGAGTGTAAATATAACTTCTTGCGCGGCTATAAGCGTCCTGGCAAATCTTTCAGATGTGATGGATTAGTGGAATACTGCTATGAGATAGCTTTAGGGGAACCCTGGCAACCAGGGAGTAATGGAGGAATTATAAAAAATGATACCTGGTTTACTTTAAGTCCCTATCGCCAGATGAAACGGCAGTCTCTCCGCACCTCTGCCCAACTTGAAAAACTTACCTTCCACGAACAGGGAATTATAGAAGTAGGAGAGGCCATCACCCCCAGTAAATATTTGGAAGGCATATACAATATAGAAGAAGAAACGGAGATTACCATCAAATTCTATGCTTCGGATGGGAAAAAGGGCTCTGGATTGACCCGGGCAGAACTCTGGATTGAGAAACCGGATGGCACTACAGAGGAAATAGGCGAATCAGATACCAACTATGATGTGGACCACATCTATAGCTTCTCTTATGATACCGGTTCACTGGAAACAGGAGAAGAATATACCCTTCATGCTAAAGCTTATGACCAAGCAGGAAATTATAAAGAAACGACACTGCCTTTTATAATCGTATCCCCTGTTTCTGCTGAAGGTAAATGGGAAGGGTATGATTTAAGATTAACCTTTGAGAGAGACCCCGAAGGACCTGTCTATGCCATCTATTATAAAGAGACAGAAGAGAATGACTGGACTGAATTAGGAGAGTTTGATACTCAAGATACGGGTGGTAGCGGTGATATCATCTTAAACCTTGGCTTAGATTTAGACGAATTTGAAAGCGAAGATGATGATGCAGACCGCATTACCCATCAATATAAACTGGTAATGGTAACCGCAGGCAAAGATGTCTTCAAGGATGCCTATGGTTACAAGACCATTCGCCTGATAGTTGATACAACAGCAGATTGGGAGGCTGGAGAGAAAGATGGTATTACTGTTCATAGTGATTGTAGCCCTAGCGGTTGTGGTGATCCTCAACCAAAAGCTGGATGGATAGAGCCTGTGTTTGGGGGGTGGACAGCTGCTTCCCAAACAGATACTGGATATCATAAATATGCTTTCTGGGACACGAGCGGAGACTGTAGTGATTCCCAATTGGAAGGTTTATATAATAGTGCAAAAAGTAGTTCACCTCTCTCTGGGAGTGGTGTACCATATCAGAACTATTATGACTGTGGTCCCTGTTCCTGCAGGCTTGGATGTGATCCTTATGGAAGATACAAAATAACTTTTCCAGGTGAAAAACCAAAGAAATTGAGGATAATTCTTTCCAATGCCTGCTCACTTTGCAATCCTGAAGGCTGCACTCTTAGTGCTTTTATATCAGGAGTGGGATTAATTTCCCCGCCTAGATATCCAGATATGGAAACTTACACTGCTTATTTGGGAGTGCAGTCCAGTGGCTATGAGGTGACTATCACTCATAATAATAATAATTCTTTTGCCTCCCATGAGTATAGACACGGAGGGGGTGGAGGATATGCCACATCTTTTTATGGGGTATCTTTTGGCTTCAATATTGCTTACCTTGATGAAGACCAAGGAATCTGGAGCAGAACTTTTCTTAGTATTACTTCAGAGAAGTATGAAGATTATCATTTCAGTGATACAGATGGGAAAAATGGTATAACTGGAGAATGGGTTGTTGACGAAGAAAGTGGCGAGGAAAGGTGGAAGGTTACGATAGAGTTTCCTTATGAGGAAGGAGAACCTACAACATGGTTTGACAGATTCAGATATGATTTTAAGGAGAAGAAAGCAGAAGAGAATCCGGCTTAATAAATTAGCGAGGCTAAAAGCCTCGCACTACATCTGGCTCTGTGTGTATTAACAAATGGGGGGGTGAAAAATGAAAAAAGGTATAAAGATTCTGTTAGTTTCCTTAATTTTCTGTTTTCTTTTAAGTAGCGAAGGTTTTGGGAAATTGAGGAAGCCTCCAACCGGAAAGGTATGGGTAAAGATAGAGGCTAAATGGGTTCTTGTGGTGGCGCCTGCTCCCGGTCCCTATGAGTGGAGAAGTGGGGCCTGGGCAGTAATCACCGTTCCTCCCGCCGGTCCCTGCACCTGGGTGGAAGGCTATTGGGATGCTAAGAAAGGATGGGTTGCGGCCCATTGGGAGTTTGTAACTGTCATCCCTTCAGAACCAAGAGAATGGGTCCCCGGTCATTGGGAAGGAACGGGAAAGGAAAGACATTGGGTTCCCGGCTATTGGCAAGAGGTTACCCCTCCAAGAGGTCCCCATAAATGGGTCCCCGGTTATTGGGAGGGAAAAGGGAAAGACAGGCATTGGGTTCCCGGCTATTGGGAGCGGATTCTCCAGCCACCTCCGGGTCCTCGAGTCTGGGTTATTGGGTATTGGGTAGGAGTAGGAAGAGACCGCAGCTGGGTTCCCGGCCATTGGAAGAAAGTTAGAGTTCCACCTCCAAGACCCCGGCGATGGTAATCCCATAAGTAAAGGAGTAGAAAATGAGAGTCAAAAAAAGATTATTATCTTTTATTATCTTGCTGGTAATTATTTTCCTTGCAGGATGTGTTACGGTGGTCTCTCCTCGCCCTCGGCCTGGCAGAGTCTGGGTCCCCGGCCATTGGAAAGGAGCAGTCTGGGTAGAGGGTCGCTGGTCCCCTTAACCCAATTTTAGACGCAGAATAACAGCAGACAACAGTGCAACTGTCATTGCGAGGAAGCCAATGGCTGACGAAGCAATCTCAAAGAAGCGAGGGATTGCCACACTCACTTTGTTCGCTCGCAATGACAAACTGTGTCATCTGTGAAATCTGCGTTTGATTAATTTACCACAAGATGGAATTAAGAAGATTGTGGGAGA
>DAOVGU010000139.1 GCA_030672255.1 bacterium | reverse complement strand
TTAGCCAGATAACCAGTGGCTGGCAGTTCACACTTTACCAAAACGGGAATTCTTAGCCGTAGATGTTTCCTCCTCTGGAGTTTCCTTAAAGTTACCTTCTTATGCGAAATAACGAATAGAGAGGCAGGACTCCCTTCATAGGCGATTAAGTCGGTGCTTATAATATGTAAACCGTCCTCTCGCCCCACAGTTATCTCAACTTTACTCCCCACCGGGGCCAAAGGCCGGGAGATTCTATCCAATGGAATCAACATCTTTGCTATTTCATGATTACAACTAATCACTCTTGCTTCAAAACTATCCCTATGACCGGCGGAATCGGTTATGGATACATTAACTACCTCATTTGTCAATAGAATAGTTGAAATCTCCATGGTTATATTTTTAAAATTGTTCCAAGAATCTTAAATCATTCTCCCAGAAAAGTCTGATATCGGAGATTCTGTGTTTTAACATTGCGATCCGCTCTATTCCCATTCCAAAAGCAAAACCGGTGAATTTTTCCGGATCGTACTTCACCTTTCTCAGTACCATCGGATTAATCATTCCCGCACCTAAAATTTCGATCCAGCCACTTCCGCCACAACTGCTGCAGCCGGCTCCCTTACAGAAAATACAGGAGATACTCACTTCAGCGCTTGGTTCTGTAAAGGGAAAGTAGGAAGGAAGAAAACGAACCCTAATATCGGGGCTAAAAATTTTCTGGAGGAAATAGGTTAGAACTCCCTTCAGATGAGAAAAACTAATTTTTTCTCCAACCATTAGACCTTCTATTTGATGGAAAACCGGAAAGTGAGAGGCATCTATCGCGTCCCGACGATAACATCTACCAATGGTAATGATCCGCAAAGGCGGTTTCCTTTTTTCCATAACTCTAATCTGAACCGGAGAGGTATGGCTTCTTAAAAGGATCTCAGGAGCCAAATAGAAGCTATCGAAGGAATCTCTGGCTGGATGCTCCGGGGGGAAGTTTAAGGCTTCAAAATTATAGTATTCGGTCTCAATTTCCGGTCCGGCTACCATCTCAAAACCAAGTTCTTGAAAGGTTCCCCTTATCTCCTCGCTGATGAGAGTGATTGGGTGAAGATGGCCTAATCTTGGCTTTATCCCGGGTAAGGTAATATCAAACCTTTCAACCTTTCTCCTCTCCTCCACCCGGGAGAGCCGTAGCTTTAGGCCTTCCTCTAATTGTTGCTTTAAGCCATTTGCCCGCTTTCCTATAACTTTCCTTTCCTCCAAAGGAAGATCCTTAATTCTCCTTAAGATCCTGGTGAGGGTTCCTTTTCTTCCTAAATAGGCGATCCTGAAATTTTCTAACTCTTCCTTTCCCTTTGTCCTCTTTAAGGAAAGGAATGCCTCTTCAGCCAACCTCTTTAATTGAGTTTTTAAGTTCATTTATTTAAATATCTATAACAGCCAACCAAGGTTAGCCACTACATAAGCAAAGTAAACTTTGCCACTACATAAAAAGATGTACCAGTCGAGCTTGCTCGACTGGTAATTGCCGTCCCTGCGGTGATTCCTGCTTTTGCAGGAAGGGATTACTCGGCTTTTTTATAAAGATGGTGTTGGTAAATATAATCTATCACCTTTTCTGGTAGAAGATAGCGAACAGAATCTCCCTTCTTTATCCTCTTTCTGATTTCGCCAGATGAGATGCCAATTGGTCCTAAATTGAGAAATTTTACATTTTTGAATTTTAGTGTCATTGCGAGGAGTTCGCCTGAGGCGGACGACGTGGCAATCCCTCGCTTCATGAGATTGCCACGGCACTTCGTGCCTCGCAACGACTTCGTCGGATTCCTCGTTCCACTCGGAATGACATTTCTTTTTACCACAACGAACTTGATTAATCTTGCCAATTTTTCAATATCCTTCCAGGTACCTATTTCCAAATAGGCATCCAGACCGAGGATAAGATAGAAATCCTTAGCTTTTGAATATAACCTTTTTAGCGCTCTGACCGTATCTATCGTGTAAGATATACCTTTTCGCCTCAGCTCTATCTTCGAGAGCATAAAATAGGGGTTGGTGGAGATGGCTAATTTTACCATCCGATAGCGGTGAAGGGCTCCAATCTCAGGTGTTCTTTTATGGGGGGGATAGCAAGAGGGAATAAAGACTATTTTTTTTAAGTCTAAGTCTTCTCTCACCTTCTCGGCGATGATCAGGTGCCCAAGATGGATAGGATTGAATGTCCCTCCAAAAACACCAATGCCACCTTTACTTTCTAATTTGGCCGTTTCCATAAATAATATATTTATAGGAGGTGAGGGATTCTAATCCCATTGGACCCCGGGCGTGAATCTTATCGGTGCTAATCCCGAGCTCTGCGCCCAGCCCAAACTCATTTCCGTCGGTAAATCTGGTAGAGCTATTCAGATAAACAGCCGCCGAATCTACCCTTTTCAAAAACTCTTCCCCTCTCTTTTTGTCCTCAGTAATAATGCTATCCGAATGCTGAGTTCCATAAAGGTTAATATGCTCTATCGCCTCTTTTAAGGAATCCACCACCTTAATCGAGAGAATCTTTTCCAGGTATTCTGTGCTCCAATCTTCCCTTTTCGCCCTTTTAATTCCGGGATAAATCTTTAGAGTTTTTTGGCAGCCACGGATTTCGCAGCGAGCATTCTTTAATCTGTTAATTATCTTGGGAAGGAAAGTAGAGGCAATTTTCTTGTGAACGAGTAAGGTCTCGGTGCTATTGCAAGTTCCCGGTCTTTGTAGTTTGGCGTTGTAGGTAATGGAAATGGCCTTCTTCAAGTCCGCTTTTCTGTCCACATAAGTATGGCATACCCCCTTATAGTGCTTAATCACGGGGATCTGGGAATTGAGACTTACCATTTTGATAAGGGACTCCCCTCCGCGGGGAATAATAAGGTCCAGATAATTGCTTAAGGAGAGAATATATTTAACCGCTTTTCTTTCTCTACTCTTAACAATTTGAACAGTGTATTTAGGAAGTCCAGCCTCTAAGATGCTCTTTTGGAGAATCCTGGTTAAAGTAAGATTAGAAAAGAAGGATTCACTTCCTCCACGCAAGACCACAGCATTGCCCGATTTCAAACAGAGAGTGGCCGCCTGGACGGTAACATCCGGTCGAGATTCGTAGATAATGCCAATCACTCCTATAGGGACACTAACCCTTTTAATCAGAAGACCATTTGGTCTTTTTATTTCCCAGAGCAGGTTGCCCAATGGATCTGGCAGTCTTTTAACCTCCATCACCATCTCTGCCATCTTCTCTAAGGTCTTATTATCCAACCTGAGTCGGTCTAAGAAAGCGGAGGAAAGTCCTCTATTCTGGGCAATTTTGAGATCCCTTTGATTCTCTCTGAGAATCAAAGTTCCTTTCTTCTTTAATTCTTGGGCGATTGAGGCAAGAGCATTGTTGCGGAAAGTCAGAGAGCTTTTCGCTATAAGGTAGGAGGCTTCCTTGGCTTGCTTTCCCATCAATAAAATTTCCTGTTTTAAATTCCGTTTCTTACTCATCATACTACAGATGTCATTGCGAGGAGTCCGCTCTTTAAGCGGACGACGTAGCAATCCCTTACTTCATTGAAGAGAGAGATTCCTCGTTTCACTCGGAATGACACTTTGTGTCATTCTGGTAAAAAGAGAGTTCCTACCTTTTTACCGGCAAAGAGCTTTTTGATAATTCCTATCTTTTTCCCATTAGCGATGAGCATCAGCTTTCCTTCTTTAGTCACGGTCTTGGCTGCCTCGAGCTTGGTAATCATTCCTCCGATACTCCTAGAAGAATCTGTTCTCTTTGCAAATTCTTCAATCTCGGGGGAAATTTCTCTCACCCGGGAGAGCAATTTACCTTTCCCGGGATAATTTGTATAGAGCCCATCAACATCAGAGAGAATGATCAGCAAATCTGCTCCCACTAAATTAGTG
>DAOVGU010000205.1 GCA_030672255.1 bacterium | reverse complement strand
GACCAGGTGCCAGAACTAATAATCAAGGAATTCTCCTCCTTTTCGATGGGCGCGGCGGCATAGGCGCAGGCCGTATCATGGGCAGCGGTGGCAATAATTGCAAATTGATTTAACCCAATTTCATCTGCCAATTCCTGATGAAGAAAGCCAATTTTTGTTCCCGGGGCAACGATAGGAGGCATAATAGAGAGGGGAATTTTAAGTTTCTCAAAGACCTTTTTGCACCAGTCTTTCCTAAAAGGATCTAAAAGCTGAGTGGTGGAGGCCCAGGTATATTCACAGATACGAGCGCCAGAAAGATAATAGTAAAAGATACTTGTAATCGGAAGAAAAAAGTCGACTATCTTTAAAAGAGAAGGTCTTTTTTTTACCAGCCAGAAGAGTTGATTCACCTCATTGAAGGGAAGACTGGGAATCCCGGTCAGTTCAAAGAGTTCCCTTTCGGGGATAATCTTAGATAACTCATCCCTGATTCTATCCAGTCTGTGGTCCCTGTAATTATGTACCCTTCCAATGAGCTCTCCCTCTTTGGTGAAACACTCGCCATCCGTTCCCCAGGTGTCTATTCCTAATGAATCCAAATGCTCTATTCCTAAATCCTTTAGTTTCTTTAATCCGGTAATTATCTCATCATAGAGAGATAGATCATTCCAGTATATTTTATGGACAGTTCTGTCCTCCTTTTGCCTTAAATAAAGATTTACTGGTTTATTTATAAAGCGATAGATTTCTTTAGTGGAAAACTTACCTTCATCAAAAATTCCAACAATAAACTTTCCCCCTGAAGCACCAATGTCAAATGCCCCAATTATTTTATTTTTTGCTTTCATTTTTGAAAGCCTCACATAATGCTGCGGATGGTCATTGCTGGGTCAGAATAAACGTAAATATTCAGTAAAAGCCGTTATTTTCAAGTAGACGTAGGCTGGTAGCCGCAGGATTCATCCTGCGCCTGCGCAACCTAAAGGTTGCGACTACCTTTTGGTACGGTGTTCACTGAGTATTTACGCTTAATTAAACCAGTTGTTGAAAATAATGGGAAAGGAACTAAGACTATATCTCCCCGATTATATTTCGCCATATAAATCTTCTTTTTCAACCCAAATCTTTTTCAATGATTCCTGCTGAGCAAGTAAAAGAGATAAATCTATTTCACTTTTTTCATCTGTTGGTAAAAGTACTATTACTTCTTTTCCTTCCTCAATAGGAATTTTCTCAAGAAGTTCAATTTTTCCATTTCTGTAAACTCCCTTAGTAGTCAGTGGTTTCACTTTGCACCTCCAAATTGGGGTTTTATTCTTTTGATATTTTAATTATACACTATATCCACCACCTGTCAACAGGAAAAGAATTTCCAGGGTCGGGGGAGGTAAATATTCAGTAAAAGCCGTTATTTTCAAGTAGACGTAGGCTGGTAGCCGCAGGATTCATCCTGCGCCTGCGCAACCTAAAGGTTGCGACTACCTTTTGGTACGGTGTTCACTGAGTATTTACTGGGGGAGAGAAAAGAAGATTATCTTTAATCGGGATTTTTATCCTTTTCCGTATAGTGGACCAAAATTAGCACAGGCTCTGAAGTCTGCTCCTTCTAAATCCATACCCAGAGCATTCCAGGTGCTTGGTCTAAAGATTCTTTCCTCGGAGACATTGTGCATGGATACCGGAATACGCAGGATGGAGGCGAAGGTGATTAAATCCGCTCCAATATGTCCGTAACTGATTGCGCCATGGTTAGCGCCCCAGTTGTTCATCACCGAGTAGACATCCTTAAAGGGACCTTTTCCCGTCAATCTCGGCACAAACCAGGTGGTTGGCCAGGTAGGGTCGGTCCGTTCATCCAGAATTCTATGAACCTCCTTCGGCAAATCCACTGTCCATCCCTCGGCAATTTGAAGCACCGGTCCAACTCCATTGATAATATTTACCCTGGACATCGTTACGGCCATATCCCCTTTTGTGAGAAAGTTAGAGGAGAAACCACCACCTCTGAAGTATTCAACATTTGCCGGTCTCCAACTTGTGGCCTTAAGGCATTTTCCAGCCTCTTCAAGAGTGATTTGCCAAAAAGGCTTTATCGCTGGTTTTCCGTTAATTGATTGTTGACCGGTTCCATCCAGGGTGGTTGAGCCGGAGTTTATGAGATGGAGAAGACCATTTTTGGCTACTCCGGTTAATTCCTTTCCGGTGACACGCTTTACAGATTCAGGACTCCAGTAGGTTCGGACATTGGAAAATATCTGTGAGGTTCCGGTTAAAAGATGGCCAAACAGCATCGAAACACCATTTAGACAGTCGTTTTCTGTAGCAAGAATGAATGGTTCTCTGATGCCATTCCAGTCAAAGGAGGAATTGAGGATCGTTTCCATAAAGTCACCGTTGGGGAAGTGGTCGGTCCATTGTCTCTGTCCCTGGAACCCGGCGGCGATGGCATTGTGTCCTTCCGCTTCTTCACCAAATCCAAGCTCTTTTAGTTTCGGATTTCCAATCATTAAATCCCTGGCGATGAGGGTCATCTTGACCACTATTTCCCAATCCTTATCTTTCTGTTCTCTTGTTCTCTGTATTTTTACCGGATTATTATCCTTACCCTCGATGCAATTCTCTCTTGTCCACTTAAGAGCTTTTTCATACTCTTCCTGGTCATAAATCTTCTCATCTATTCTCCGGACAAACTCGCTCATATCAACAAACTCATTCCTCATCCCAAGGTAGTTTTGAAAAAAGGTAGGCTGAACAATAGAGCCGGCGATGCCCATGGAGACTCCACCCATCGCCAGGTACGATTTTCCCCGCATCGTGGCTACCGCCAAACCGCTCTTGGCAAAGCGAAGAAGCTTTTCCTGGACATCTTTGGGAATGGTTGTATCCCCGATATCCTGAACGTCCTTTCCGTAAATACCGAAGGCGGGGAGTCCCTTTTGGCTGTGTCCGGCGAGGACCGCGGCAAGGTAAACCGCCCCGGGACGCTCTGTCCCATTAAATCCCCAGATAGCCTTTGGCATAAAGGGGTCCATATCCATCGTTTCGCTACCGTAGCACCAGCAGGGAGTGACCGTCAAAGAAAGACCGACATTTTCTTTAGCAAATTTTTCGGCAGTTCTTGCCGCCTCACTCACACCACCGATGGATGCATCGGCAATCACACATTCAACCGACATCCCATTGCTATGGCTTAGATTTTCGCTTAAAAATTTTGCGAGAGACCTGGCCATATTCATTGTTTGATTTTCAAGGGATTCCCTGACCTCCTTTCTTCGTCCATCAATCGTCGGACGAATACCAATTTTTGGCAGACCGCCACACAATCTGTTTTGCGGCCGATTCCTCTTCATCTCCTTTGAATTAGCCATTTTTCTCCATTTTTTACCTTCGCGAAAGATTAATATATGCTTCATTATAATATAAAGCCTTATCAACCGGGGTATTGGGGGGAATATGATTGCCCACCGCCATAATGAATCCGGGATAGTTTTTACCTATATCCATACAACGTTTTACCTCTTTATAGATATCCTCCTTAGTTGCGTTGAGGAGAATTCTGGTATCGGCATTACCCACAAATCCATGTGTCTTACCGTATTTATCGGCAAAACCTTTCATATCATTTCCCGGTTCCATTACCAGCATATTTGCCCCAGCATCCACAATATCATCAAAGAAGATATCATATTTACCATCGGAGGTAAAAAGCAACTTTTTCCCTGCAGAGAGAATCGGCTCCCATAACCTCTTATAGTAAAGGAATATTGACTTTCTATACCAATCAGGATGAGCAACGGGACCAGAGGTCCAGCAGATGTCATCATGGCTCATAAAGACTTTACAGTCTGTCCTTGCCCAGGCATCAAAGTATTGCTTAATCCAGTGATAGTAACTCTCTATAACCTTATCAAACCTCTTGGGGTCTTTGCCGATTGCTAAAAGTAGCATCTCCCAGCCAAAGATCTCAATCAAACCAGAAAAGATTGTCGTGTAGACCCCGCCCATAGTTAAAGTTATATCTTCCCAATAATCTTTCTGCTTATGGTATCGTTTGTTAAGTTCCTTAACCAATTCTTCTTGATTTCTTTCTCCGTATTCCTCACAGGCATCAAAATTGTATACTTCTTCTAATGTTTTAAATGGGCATTCTATTTTTGTATCAAAATCTTCTCCTCCGAGAGCATACTCAGCATGTCCCATCTTTGTGAATCTTCCGCCGCTGTTATGTATATCGCCTGTTCCGCTCGGGGTCATCCACATAAAAGCATAGTCCCATTTTTTCACAAATTCTTTTGTTGCTTTTTTTCTATTTGCTTCTATTGAAGTATCAATCCTGGTTACTGCTTGAACCAATGGCCAGTGATAACTTTCTGCGGAATATTCCGTTCGGGGAACCCTTTCGCTAAATTCCAGATTTATTGCCTTCCAGCCACTCTCATAACTCATTTATATCCTTCACTGTGGGAAAGGTCTTCAATCCCGTATTTAAATACGGGATTGATATCGACATCAGAAGATGTTTCCTACATCATTTGCCTTTATATTTCT
>DAOVGU010000206.1 GCA_030672255.1 bacterium | reverse complement strand
CGCTACAAATAGAGGTATTATGTTACAGTTCATAGTTAATAATTCGTAGTTCATAGTCTATGAACGATGAACTAAAGCGAACATAGTGAGTGTGACTATAAACTTTACTCATCCTTTCAATTTTCTGATTTTTGTAATATCAAATGTTCCATATTTATCATAAAGTCTCACGGCAATGGAAATCAAAAGAGCAAGCACTGCCAGTCCAATGACGATGGCGGTTAGCACCAGAGCCTGGGGTAAAGGGTCAACCATATTCTCTATTCTTTGCACCGGACTGTGAATGGGAGACCTTCCCTGCATCCGATAACCAATCAGAATTAGAAAAAGATAAAGGGAATAATCGATGATGCTGATTCCGATAATAATCTTAATAAGATTCTTCTTTACCAGGATACAATAAAGACCAATACAAAAAAGTATAAAACAGAGGAGATATATCATTTTTTCTCCATTTTAAATAAGGTGAGGGCAACGAAGATGAGGAAAAGACCTGCACCCACCTTAAGGCAGATGGCAATATTGCAGAAGGGTATGATTCCCGCACTTGCTAAATGGAAAGGTTCTCCCTTCTTTAAGAAATTGAGGAAGAAAAAACCTCCAATAATGCCGAGCAAAGCAATGGTAAAAAACATTATTGCCCCGATATTTTCTAAGAAGGATGCTTTTGTCTGATTTAATTTTTTAAAAGCAAATTTACCGCCATAAGCCAGGATAAGATGGATGAAAGATAGAGCGACAATCACTCCACCGGCAAATCCCCCTCCGGGAGAGATATGACCATGAAGAACGATATAGATTCCAAATAAGAGGATGAATCCTACCGTAAGTCTGGTGATAACCTTAACGATAAGGGTCATACCCTGTTCAGGTTCTTTCATTTTTTAATTCTTCCAATTTTTCTCAGAACTACAATTACCCCTATTACCGCAGTAAAAAGCACCGTTGCCTCACCAAAAGTATCATATCCCCGAAAGTCCAGGATTACCGCGGCGACAAGATTTGCTGCTCCGGTTCTCTTCAACCCTTCATTCAAGTATGTTTGCGATACATTCAGATAAGGTTTCCCGAAGGGAGGAAGCCCTTTAAGAGCAAAATATCCAAAGTAGAGGAATACCAGAACAAAAATGAGAGCCGATATTAACCGGGCATAATCGGTGCCCCGATTTAGAGAAGGAATATCCCTTTTGATCGTTGCTCTTATAAGGAGAATAAGACATAGAATCTCCACTACAAGCTGAGTGATGGCTAAGTCCGGAGCCTTGAGGATCAAAAAGGCAACCGAAAGTCCAAGTCCCGCTGCCCCTACGGCGATGATTGAGGAGAGCAAATCCTTTGTCTCCACAGCAACAATGGCCGCTAAAATCATAAATATCAAAAGAGGATATAACTGGGCCGTTTCCTGTAAGGTTACAAAATCCATATTATCTCCAGAATATAAATAAAATCACCATTCCTAAAAGGCACCAGATAAGATAAAGAGGAAGTATTCCGGAATGAAGTGCCTGAAGCCTTTTGGTGAAAAAGAATATCCCTCTTTTCCCCTGATCATAAATATCGAAAAGTTTGGCTTCCGTCTTTTTATAAATGGTCTTAAATAAAGTCATCTCCTGGATGGTTTGATAAAAATCTACCCCGGTTACCCGATGCTCTTCGGGAATTATTTCGCCACCCATAAAAGGGGTATCCTCACGAACAGCCTTGGGACGTCCTAAGAGATAGATAATTCCGCCAATAATCAGTCCCAGGATAATAAGAAGCATAGCAATCCCTGGCTGCCAGAGGCCGATAAATGACACCCCGGGAATGGCAGGTAAGATGAATTTACTTAATGCCGTACGATAGGCAAAAACACCAAAGATTATGCAAAGTCCAGCCAAGACCACCATCGGCAGCCACATTGTCCAGTGCACTTCGTGCCGAGTTAATAGTTGATAGTTCATAGTGGATAGATTATTCTTGTCTGAACTCCGAACTACGGACTCCGAACTATGAACTCCTAAAAAGGTAGCATGAATCAATTTCATAAAACTTGCCAATGTTAAAGCGCTGCCAAACATCGCAGCCAATAAGAATATTATCCAAAATTTTGCTATGAACCCTGAACTATGAACTCCGAACTGAATTATCCCTTGATAGACCATCCATTTACTGACAAAGCCATTGAAGGGAGGAACACCGGAGATGGATAGCGCGCCAACAAGACAGGTAACAAAGGTAATGGGCATTGCTCTGGCTAACCCTCCGAGTTTATCTAAATTACTTGTCCCGGTTTTGTGTTCCACTGCCCCACCGCATAAGAAAAGACAACTTTTGTAGATAGCATGGTTTAACATATGAAAAAGTCCGCCGGCAATGCCGATAGGATTTCCGGTTCCAATCCCTAAGAGCATATATCCCACCTGGGATACAGCATGATAGCCAAGTAATCTCTTTAAGTCATGCTGAATCAGAGCCATCATCACCGCCGCAATAATAGTAATGGCGCCCACTACTAATAAGACCGTCCCCATTGCTTTATTCATCACAAAGAGATTCATCGCAATCCTTGCCAAAAGATAGATTCCCAATAGCTTATCCAGTGAAGCGGGCAAGAAGGCAGTTACGGGAATGGGTGCCTTCTCGGCACAATCGGGAATCCAGGTATGAAATGGCATCGCTCCGGCTTTAGCAAAGGCAGCAATAATTAGACAGAGAAAGGCAATTACCGATAATGTAGGGGTTAATGAAAGGCTTATTTTATCCATCTGGAATGTCCCGGAAAGAAACCAGAGAATTCCAATTCCCAGAATCATCAGACAGTCTGAGCCACCCACAATAATGAAGGTCTTTTTAGAGGCATCGGATGCCCCTGCTCCACCCATACCGATTAAAAGATACAGGGTCAGGCCTAAAAATCCCCAGAAGACCAAAAGCAAAATCAGGTTATTGGCCAAAACTACTCCCGAAGCAGCAGCAATTGTCCATAAGATATAAGCATAGTATTCATTAAGCCGGGAATTAGCCGCCATAAACTTCAAAGAATAAAGCGTAATCAGGAAACCAAAAAGACCGATGGCAAGCAATATAAATCTTGAAAGATTATCCAGCATCAGATATTCCAAAACTGGCTGAGGTGCAATAAGGAAGATCGAGATAATTAAAGCAAAGGTAATCAGGGAACCAAAAATGGCAAGAGTCTCAATTACTCCTTTAAATTTTCTGGGCAGAATCAAACAGATAATCCCAATGAGAAATGGCAAAACAATGGGATAAAACAACATATTCATGAGTTCGTAGTAATTAGTTCGTAGTTCATTGCCTATAACTCTGAACTATGAACTCTTAACTATTAACTTTCTCAATTTTTCCGTTTTCTCCCGGGAAAGTCTAATGAGGTCCTGGGCAGTTAAGATTCTCTTCCCCGTCTTTTTATCCACCGCGGCCATCCTTTCGGTACAGGAATAGCAAGGGTCTACTGCCGCCAAAATTATGGTGGCATCGGAGACCGTCTCGCCAATACAGGTTGCTTTGAAGGTCGGGACATTACAGAAACTTGGCGCTCTAATTTTATGACGGACGGGTCGATTGGTCCCATCTGAGCGAAGGTAATGGAAGACCTCGCCTCTTGGCGCTTCGGCGCGTCCCAGGCCATGGCCGGGGGGAACGTCCTTTATTTTTGCATCAATCTCGCCCTTTACCTTTTTTAACTTTTTCAGACACTGTTTGATAATCTTTATTGCTTCATAAATCTCTAAAAGTCTCACCACCACCTTATCATAAACATCCCCATTCTCACAGGTAATTACCTTCCAATCCACCAGATCATAGGCGGCATAGGGCTCATCTCGTCTTATATCAATCTTAACACCGGAGGCTCTGGCCGTAGGACCACTTGCTCCATAGTTGCGAGCCTCCTCCTTGGTTAAGATGCCCACCCCCTTTGTGCGGGCGTGGATTACCGGGTCATCCTTTACCGCACCGACTAAAAGGTCCATCCTGGGTATTAACTCCTCAACCATCTTTAAAATTCCGGGTATATCCCCTTCTTCAACGTCCCTTCTTACTCCTCCTGGTTTCAGCATCGCATAATTTTGGCGGTTTCCGGTTACCGCCTCCATAATATCCAGGACCGGCTCCCGGTACTTCCAGGTCCACATCCAGACCGTATCATAGCCAAGGAAGTGGCCGGCAAGACCAAACCAGAGAAGATGGGAATGAATCCTTTCAAGTTCCGCAATAAGACTTCTTATATATTTCGCCCTTTCCGGAATCTCAATCC
>DAOVGU010000175.1 GCA_030672255.1 bacterium | reverse complement strand
CAGGAGAAGAACAAGGTAACCCTGTTAAAACAGAAGGTCAAACTAAAAAATGGATGATAAACAATTAACTCTGTCATCTTATGCCCGAAATATCTTTGACGAACTAAAAAAACATGTAGGTGGGCTTTTGAAAGTCAGAGAGCCCGATTTGATAAGGCTGGCTAAGATCCCGAGCATTAGAATTATCGAAGCCAGAGATGAGTTGGAGAAAGCTCTTATTGAGTTAAAAGAGCGCAATCTCATTATTTACGAGAAACAAGGCGATAAATATATAATTAGAAATGTCAGATAAAGAAGCGCATCTCTATCAGGGCAGGCTTCACAGCGTAAAGGGTAAATATAAAGAGGCAATAGAGGAGTATAAAAAAGCATTAGAGATTGACCCGAATTATAAACCGGCAAAGATTAATCTCGCATTCATATCTTATATGAAAAATCCTTTAAACAAAGACAGGATCGCTTCCAATAAATATATGAAATTACCGAAGAATAAACGGGGGTAATGAAGATGTCGAATGAAGATTTCATAAAGAATTTAGCTCGTGATATCAAGAGTATGCATAAAGATAGAGTCAAATGGCATTCTGAGATAGTAAGTGCTTGCAGGAAAGAAAGCGGAGAAAGGAGAGAAGAAGTAGCCAAACTCAAAGCTGGTTTTAAAAAAGAGCGGGAAGCCACAAGGGATGCCTGGAAGAATCTCTTATCTGTAATGGCAAGTCTCAAAGAGGGGGAGACATGAAATATTCTACAGGTAAAGGGGCAAGAGTGAGACACTCCACTGCCAGGGAGTGGGACGAATTAGAAAAGGCGAAGAAAAGGAGCGGGTATCAAGAGTTAAAGCATTCCACCGGTGAAAAACCGGCTATAAAGCATGCCACCGGCATAGAATTTGATTACAAGGCATTATTAAATGAGGAATCGGAAGAAAAAGAAGAAGATGGTCTTCACTCGAAGGTTCACTCTAAACCGATACTTGAAGGTGATGAGCATCTTGACTCTTACTATAAATCCCAGGCAAAGAATAGGCAGGAGAATATGGAAAGTGCAGAACATAATAAAGAAACTAAAAAGACAGGAAGAAAAAAGGCTATAAATAAACCTGTAAAGAAAATGATTATAGACTACTAAGGGGGTAGAATGGCAACGTCTGATGAAAGAAAGATTCTAAAGTTAATTGAAGAAGGGGGCGGAGAGTCTCACGAAGTCACGATAGCAAACGAGATGGGTCTGCGCCTGGATTATGCGAGAGTTATCTTAAGGTCTATGGGCACGAGGGACTATATTGATGTATTGAAGTCAGGAAAGGTAAAAATCGCAGATAAAGGATGGCAGGTTTTAGGCAAAAATTCTCCTGCTCCTTATGGCGTAGACTCCATACCCGATGAAACACCGGAGAAGAGGTTTAAGAGATATATGTCAAGAGGAGCAAAGGAGGAGTCCTCCGGAACACCAAAACAGAGGTCATCAAAAACAACAGAAGAAACCTCAAAGAGTGTAGAGAAGAAAACTCAGAAAGCATCTGCGGAAAGTTATAGAAAGACATTGGAGGACTTGACAGAGGAATCTTCATTGACCCCAGAAGAAAAATTTAAAAGATATACATCAAGATGAAAGAAGGGCAGGGGCGATTCAACTTAGAAAAAGATAGTAAAATTAGAAGTGGATTGGAGATGGTAAGGGAGCTGAAGTTGCCATCAGAGATTGAAGGAGAGAAGGTCCTTGCCTACGGTCAAGCTGCCTATGATGCAGGCAGTATTTTAAGATCGAGCTGGAAGATGGGTTTTTTATATCTAACTGGCACCAGATTAATTTTCACTCAAGGAGGAAATAGGTTATTTGATATTCCTCTCAATTTGTTAAGTGAGTTCCAGATAGTTAGCAGAAATTGGGTTCCCGGCAAGTTGGTTCAGCAACTTCGCCTGATTAAAGAATTAGATGAAAAAAAGAGCACTTTTTATCTTTCAGTAAAAAAGCCAGGGAAATGGGCAGAAGCTATAGAAAAAACTAAAAAGGAGAATTTGGGTGAATTCTGAGGATAAGATTGCCAGCTTGGAAGCTAAAGAAATTATTCCTGGTGACAATGCCCCCAGTTTCTTAAAAAATGAAAAATTGCGGTTGGTAATCTTTGGAGGGAAAGGTGGGACGGGAAAGACAACATCATCCTGCGCTACTGCAATGTATCTGGCGCGAAAATATCCCGAAAAAAAGTTTTTAGTTACCTCCAGTGACCCGGCGCATTCAGTAGGAGATTCCTTTGACTGTCCTGTAAATAGTTCTGTTACGCCGGTAAAAAGAGTGGATAATCTTTGGGCGATAGAGATGGATTCAGAAATTTTGCTTGAAAAATTTAAGAAGAAATATAAGTTTTCTATAAATAATTTTTCCAATATGTCTTTCTCTACCGACCAAATAGATATAAGGGACTTTCTCAATTTTAAGTTGCCTGGTATGCAAGAGATGATGATTCTCTTAGAGATAGTGAATTTGCTTAAATTCGGGATATTCAGACCTTATGAGTATGATTTAGTTATCTGGGACACTGCACCCACAGGCCATACCCTGAGATTACTGGAGTTGCCTGATAAGGTCCTCAAATGGATCGAGCTTTTTGAGACATCATTTATTAGGTACAATCGAGTTGCAATAGGAGCAGCGATGATAGGCTTTAAAATCCCTGGGCGTATGCCACCCAGGGGGAATGTTCGCACATTCCTGGATACATTAGCGAAAGACTTGGAAAAGATAAGAGCAATCCTTAAAAATAAAGAGAGATGCGAATTTATTCCGGTTACGATTCCCGAGGAACTAAGCATCGTAGAAACAGAGAGGCTCCTTGCTACCTTAAGAGAAGAAAACATTCCTGTGCGTAATATTATTGTGAATCGCCTCCAGGATGAAAGTGGATGTGCCTTTTGCTCAAATAGAAGAGAGGAACAACAAAACTACCTTAAAGAGATTGACGAAAAATTTACCTCTTTTAATCTTGTTAATATTCCTATATTTTCAAATGAAGTACGTGCAAAAGAAGGGTTATTGAGATTTGGTGAGTTTTTATCCGGGAATGGTGCTCAGTATTCGTCACCGCAGTCTACATTGGAACCTTTAAAAGATGAAGATAATTTTCAGTCGGGTATGTTATCAGAAGTTTTAAATAAGGATTTGCAATTTATTATCTTTGGCGGTAAAGGCGGGGTAGGAAAAACCACAGTCTCTGCAGCCACAGCGTTGTCTGTTGCTAAGCACAATCCTAACAAAAAAGTATTAGTTTTCTCTACCGACCCTGCTCACTCTTTAACTGATAGTTTCGCTACTCCCATAGGAGATACAGTAACTCCTATAGAGAGTGAAGGCAATCTCTCCGCTTTAGAAATAGATGGAGCAGGATTATATCAGGATTTTAGAAAGGAATATAAGAGCAATATAGAAGATGCATTTAAAAAATGGCAGAACAGCTACCTTGCTGGCGGCAGGAAATGGAAATTGGATTTTGATGAAAAGGTTATGGTTGAATTTGTCGATACCTATCCACCGGGCCTGGAAGAAGTATTGGCCTTAGAAAAGATTATGGGATTTATTAAAAACGCAGATTTCGATATATATATTTTTGATACCGCCCCCACCGGGCATCTGATTGACCTTCTGAAATTCCCGGAGTTAGTCAGGGAGTGGCTGAGGGTTACTTATCGGGCGATTCTGAAATATCATCGAGAAGTTCCTGTCGATAATATTGAAGTGGTAGCCAAAAAGATATTGTCCTCTCAAGAGACGGTGCAGAAAATGCACATGCTTCTTACAAATCCTCAAAAAAATGAATTTATAGCTGTAACTATCCCTGAGGCGATGGGCATTCTTGAGACTGAAGACTTGCTTTTTAGTATGAAGAATCTTGGCATTCCCTGTAGCCATATTGTCGTTAATATGGTAATTCCGCCAACAGATTGCGATTTTTGCAGCTCAAAGAGAAATGAGCAGATAGATTATATTCAACAGATAGATAAAAAAACAGAATACAAAGGATGCGAAATAGTAAAGGTGCCATTATATCCACATGAAATAAGAGGAATAGATAACTTAACTAAATTATCTAAGTTTATGTATGAAAAAGATTAAATGTGTTTTGATTGACCCGCCTGAACAAAGCACCCAGATGCATGAAGTATACCCACCACTTGGACTTTTATATATAGCCGCGGTCCTCAAGCAGAACGATATCGATGTTCACCTAATCGAATCCAGGTCAAGGGGTCTTTTATCCAATGAAGTGATCGAGGAGGTTAGAAAAGAAAACCCCAATTTTGTTGGTATAACCGCTATTACAGCGAGGATTAATAGCGCCCTCTATCTTTCAGCTAAAGTAAAAGAAATCAATCCGAATATAAAGGTAATTTTAGGAGGACCACACGTACATTTTGAGCATAGGGACATTATTAACTGTCCTTCGGTTGATTTCTGCGTAAGGGGCGAGGGTGAGATAACGGCTCTTGAGTTGCTTAAAGTTGTTTCAAACCACAGCAATCTCCGTGAAGTAAAAGGCATAACCTTCAAGGAGGGCGATGAGGTTTTTGTTACTCCGAATAGGCCATTTGTTCGGGACCTTGATAGGCTACCTTTTCCAGATAGGGGACTACTGCAGAGTCCTGCTTATAGGGGGCTATGGACTGAAGGCGAAACTTTTAGTCCGATGTTGGCAACAAGGGGATGTCCCTACCTTTGTCAATTCTGCGATGCCCCTGCTATATGGGGAAGGGTGCATAGAAGGAGGTCTGTGGCAAATGTCCTTGATGAACTGGAGCAGATTTATAATGAATTCGGTGTAAGATATGTCAGATTTGTTGATGACCTTTTGGTTGTAAACAAAAAATGGACTATTGAGTTGTGCCGGGGAATGCACGAGCGAGGCCTGGATGAACTTTCTTGGGTTTGTGATGGCAGGGTTGGCCTTATGTCTGAAGAATTATTGGAAGAACTAAAAAAGGCAAACTGCAAGGTCATCTTCTATGGAATTGAATTTGGAAATCAGAGGATTCTCGACTTTTGCAAGAAAGGATTTACAATAAAGCAAATTAAGGAAACCATAGATCTAACTTCAAAGGTTGGTATTTCTTCTTACGGCTACTTTATGATAGGGTATCCTACAGAGACTGTTGAGACTGTCGAGGATACAATAAACCTTGCCAAAGAGCTTGCTTTGGATTACGGAATGGAGAGTGCAGGTTTTTCAATAGTGACTCCTTTTCCGGGAACAGGACTATACGAATACTGCAAGAAGAACGATATGCTGAAAACTACAGACTGGAGTCAATATTCATATCAATTGGGGAATGGTGTTATCAAATTAGAAAATATAACGGAGGAAGAACTCAAAGCCCTATACGAAAAAGCCCTTTATGAATTTCAATTCAGGGAAAAGTTACGCCAATTTGTTTAAATAGGTGACGACAATACTGTATAACAACATTGCCGTCATTGCGAGACACGAAGAAGCCTGCCCCTGCATGTAGTAAACAGGGGTGGCAATTTCTATATTGTAGTTGCAGAGCTTGCTCTGCTAAAAGGAAGCAAAGTAAACTTTGCCACTACATAAGAGAGAGATTCCTCGCTTTGCTCGGAATGACACTTTGTGTCAGATTGCGGAGTTTATCCCGAGTAATGTCATTGCGAGCCCAAAGGGCGTGGCAATCCCTCACTTCTTGAGATTGCTTCAGCTTCGCTTCGCAATGACCAGCGAGGGACCTCACTCGCAATGACAATAGGAGCACACAGATGGCAGTTTACACTGCAGACAAAATAAACTGGAGTCAAAAGCTGCGAATGGCATATAAATGTGCCGCTAATGGTGACTATGAGAACGCGATTAAACATTACAAAGAGGTTTTAAAAGAAGGAACAAATAATGTCCTTATTTATAATAACCTGGCAGATGTATATATGAATGCGGGTAAACTCGATGAAGCTCTTGTTTGCGCAGAGGAAGCAATAAATAAAGCGCAGCAAAGAGAAGTTTCTTATGTTACACTCGGTGAAATCTACCAGGCCAAAGGTGAACATAAAAAGAGCGTCGAGTGTATACTTAAGGCACAGGAAATATTTGAAGAATCAGTGCCTGAATTGAAAGATATGGTTTTTGATTCCATAGAAGAGGTAATAAAGAAACTTCCCACCAGAGTCAAATTTGACATAGCCTCTAATGATTGGATTAGAATTATATATTTAGTTAAGTTAATTAGAGCTAATTATGAGACAGAGAGGGATTATATAAAGAAAGGGGTTTCCTGGGAATTACTTTTGGATATCAGAAGGAAAAGTTTAAGTTCAATTGGGCAAAAATATCTCTGGTCCAAAGAGAAACTTGGAATTAAAGGAAATGACGCTCTTGCCATAGCCAATACTTACGGAGCAATGTGCGCAATTATCGGAAGCCCTAAGGTTAGGGTGAGAGAGAAGGATAAGGGCTCATCATCAATCCAAATTCCTGCCTGCTGGCAGTACAGCGTGATTAAAAGTATGGGATTGGATGAGGGCCCCGGATGGATTAAATGCTCCTGTATGTGTGCAGAGTACATAAATGCTGTGGCTTGCGCAATTAACCCTAATGCCAGTTTTGAATTTAGTTCTACTCTTGCCGATGGACACAAATGTTGTGAAGGAAAATTTAAAATACGAATTGACACGAATAAAGACATTCGCAAATTAATTCGCGTCTAATATGAAATCCAAGACACCTAAAACTTCAGGATGTTCTACCGGCCGGGGTACAAGGGTAAGGCATTCAACCGCAATGGATTGGGATGAATGGGCGAAAAAGAGAAGAAAATATCCGGTTAAATACGCAACTGGGGAGGACGGTCAGATAACCCATTCTACTGGGGTAGAATTCGATAAAAAGGTGGCATATAAACGGAAAATATACGGAGATAATAAACCTGGCGGAGCAAAACACCCGGGTTTTACTTATAAACACTATAGAAAAGCGGATAAATCGCAATCTGAGAATAATAGAAAACTTTCTCCTGAGTCATTAAAGAGGGTAATCGTTGACTACTAATATGAAAAATAAGCCTGACCCCGTATTAAATACGGGGGAAGAAGTTGTTCTAACCCATGCAGGCTTTTATAAAGATAATCTGCGCAGTGGCTGGAAACCAGGCCATCTGTATCTGACTAACACCAGACTTTTCCTCTGGCAGCCGGCGAGGGTTATATTCCAGACGCTCTTAGAGAATATAAAAGGAATCAGTATTCAACCCAGAGGTTTTATATTAAGAAGTAAAGACGCCCTTTGCATTTCGTATAAGCATCCAAATAATGAAGGACTCTCACGAGCCTGGATTATGGTGAAGGATGTAGAGACGTGGAAAAATAGGATATTTGAAAGGAGTCTGTTGGAAATAAATCAAGAGCAGATAGATAAGGTTATTAAAGAGTTAGATCCTGAGAGCCAGAATATACTTGGCTTTGTCTGGCAAAATAGGCACGCTGCTATTAATGAGTTGGCATCGTTGTATAAGGCGCCAAATCATATGGATGTCCTTCACCGGGTAAGAAATATTGTTAATGCAACTGCCGAAAAGGTGATTGGTTTTCCGGTTTTGGTATTTGAAAGAAGCAAGATTGATGAAACCACAGGAAAAAAAGTTATGTTTAGCTGGTGGATTATCGGAGGCGATAAATTAAAAAAGGATGAAGGGCAAGCTCTACTGGATATCTTTGACGAAAGGGATTATCTGAATATCATTATGGAATTAAAAGGCGCTCAAGAAGAGGATATATTATTAGGAGTGGATGGAGATAAACTCACCGTCTCCTGTAAAACTCCCGAGACCAACTATTATGAAGAGGTTTCTCTTCCTGCAAAAGTTGATAAGGAAGGAATTGTAAGAAAATACCATAATAATATATTGGAGGTTAGATTGCAGAAATTAATCCTCAAAGAGGTTAAACGCTGATGGCAGAACCTAAACCAGAAATCAATTGCCCGATATTTCTAAAAAGGGAGTGGACAATTAAGGAATTGACCCGTGATATCAATGGGGCAAAAGCAGTAACTGAGAAAGCTGAGAGGGCAGAACACCTTAAAAATGAGGTAGAGAGGCTTCTTTCCTGTGAAAAATATGACGAGAAAAATGAGGATTGTAAAAATTGCCGAACCATCTCTACCCTGCGTAAACAGACAGCCGAGCTTTTAATAAAAGCTAGAGGATTAGGAAAGTTTCAAAGGTAATACGATGAAAAAACTAATCTATGTTCCAATTATACATATGAGCGCGGACTTGGGCAGCATTGCTAAGCAGGTAGATAAAAGAGGTATTGCGGGCTTTGGAGAGGAGTTCTGGAAGAAACACAGAGAAGCTGTTTTGGGCTTTTGGGATTCAATTGTCGAATATTTTGCTAATTTAGAGGTTAAAGGTTTTAAGATCTATCAGGATGGTTTGGCGGCTGACGGAGAAGTTGGCCAGAAAATAGTGGAGGAGGGAGCTAAAACTGGGAGTAAGAATTATGAGATTATTGCCGGTCTTCTAAAGCGAGGTGCAGTTTTGGTCAGGACAGAAGATTTTCCTCTGGTTAAGCAGGAGTATGACCGACTGACAAAAATAACCAAGGCTAAAAGCCTTTTGAAAAAATTGGTTGCCTATTTAAAATATAAATTAGCCAAGGGCAGTTTATTGCGGAAAAGAGACAGATTTATTGCCAAGAGAATAACCGAAACCCTAAATGATGGGGAAACGGGCCTCCTCTTTATAGGTGCTTATCACAATATTATTCCTGAGCTTTCTAAAGATATTCAAGTAACGGAACTAAAAAAGGTAAAGAAAATAAGGGATTATCAAAGATTGCTTCTTCGTCATCAAAAAAATAAAGAAAGGTTTGAAAAATTATCCCAATACCTTATTTCTCCAATTCAATAAAGAAAAAAAGCGGGGAAGATAAAATAGAAGATTTAGAGAAAAGGAGGACGTAAAAAAATGGTTAATATAGATTTTTTGTCGTTTGTCTATTTAGTTGTTGTTAGTATTGTAGTTTCATTGGTAATGGCAAGACTACCGAAGGTAAAGATTGTTCTCCCTGGAGGGCTTACCGTTAATCTCATCGTTGGCTATCTTGGTGCCTGGTTAGGGACACCGGTATTTGGTAAATGGAAACTTTGCACCATTGGCACCATAAACATTATCTCGGCGATTTTAGGTGCGATAGCTTTAATAATTTTAGCCAATGCCTGTGTGAAGTGTTGTAAAAAATAACAAAACTTAAAAGAGGAGGGATTCCCCGCTTCTCCTCTCTTGGGATAGAGATACTATTTTATAGTAAAGGAAAAAATAAAAATGGAAATAGAAAAATTAAAAAAGATGAAGCAAGAAGTTGAAACTATCATAGAGGAAGGCTACTCCGAACTTAAAGGTAAATTTGAATGTAAGCGCTGCGGCAAAAAAGTCCCTTCCAATTTTGCTCTTCTACTCTCTCTCTACTTTATTCCTCCAGAGGATGGGGTTGTTTGCCCTGATTGTCTCAAAAAGTATATCTATGATATAGAGAAGTCTGCAAAAAAGGAATAAAAATGGATGATAAGGAAGAAAAGCTTGCTCAAGCGAAGAATAAAAATAGTTTAGCAATAATAATTTTTATCATTATTATTTTACTTGCTCTTTTGTTTATCATCAAACAAGCAATATAGGATTGAGAAAATGGGAGGAGGAATGGAAGAATTAAGACAAATACAAAAAGAAATAGAAACTATCATAGAGGAAAACTATAGTAGACTTAAAGGCAAATTTGAATGTAAGCGCTGTGGTAAAAAAATATCTTCTAATTTTGCTCTTTTGATGTCTCTTCATTTTATTCCTTCAGAGGATAAAGTTCTTTGCCCTGATTGCCTACAGAAGTATATCTATGAAATAGAGAAATGTATAAAAATCCCCATACCTTCAACAGCTGAACCGCCTGCCAAGTAACTAAATCCTTTAGAAATTCATATCTTTTGAGGAATGATTTGTTTGCACAAGTGTCCCGCATGTCCTTACGTTACTCTGACCAATCCAAATCTACTCGGCTTGAATCCTGCTAAAATTATCCAGTGCCAAAATAGTGCCAATAAGAGATACAAAAAGAGGCAAAATCAGGTGAATTGGTGCATATAATAAAAAGTCGGGAAACCCAAGTATACTGCGGAAAAGCAAGTGATAACAAGGATTTCCCGACTCGCCCTTTTTTACATTAAGAGTGTCCTGCTCTACCAATCGAGCTAAGGGCGCTTTTTCTCTAATGGCACGCCTGGGGCGACTCGAACGCCCGACCCACGGATTAGAAGTCCGTTGCTCTATCCAACTGAGCTACAGGCGCAATGAACACTCCAAAAAGTCCCTCACCTGTATCTTCTAAAGAAGCTTTCATCGGTGTACTGTTGGAAGTGTATCAAATTCAGGTTTGGGCTCTCCATATTCCTACTAAAAATATCTTGATTAGTTAGTAGCGGAATTTTGGAGACCTCAAAGATATAAATCCCCAAAGGATCAGGGGTGAGTGACCGGATTCGAACCGGCGACAACTGGAGCCACAGTCCAGCGCTCTAACCAGCTGAGCTACACTCACCATTGGATGTTATTTTACTATATATTTGATTTTCTTTCAAAAAACCCTTTAGCAATTTGCGCTACATTTACCTAAATAAAAAGGGACTAACAAATTGTTAGCCCCTCTCTATAAAGAGCAGAGCATAAATGCCGCCCTTCTATTCTTTAAACCTTTTCCCCGTACTGATGAGCAAAGATTTCCTTTTTCATTTAAATACCCGCCAGGGTTTAAGTATATTTTCTTCCGTTTTAACAGTTTCCAAAAATTTGATAAATTGAGAATGAAGTTTTCTGGCAATATCCTTATGCTTTAAAAAAACATTTCTTTTCTGACCAGGGTCAGAGGAAAGATGGTAGAGTTCCGGCTCTACTCTTTTGCCTAACCTTTTCTGGACTCTCACCTTCCCATCAACGATTCTCGTCTCATATCTTCTTTCTTCTTGCTCCTCAAGACCATAGATAAAGGTCCAATCCTTTGTTGCGATCGTAGCCCTTTGACCCCCGGCAGAACCATGGATGATGGAGGGGGAACTGACAGCAAAATCACGAATTTTTTTCTTCTCCTTAATTAAAGGCAAGATAGATTTTCCATCTATAAATTCCCCCCTTTCCTCAATCCGGGGGATGCACTCCCTCAGGAGGGGAGGAGATAGGTGGGGGTGTAATTTATTTGCTTTTGCCAATTCTACGATTGTTGCGGTTAAGTCCGGTGGTTGAACAAAACCGGAGATTCTTTGCGGTTTGGTTTTTGGTAGATGAATCATCAAAGGAATATGGGTTACCTCATTATATAATGGGGCCAGCCCCTGATACTCTTCGGTAATTATAGCCGGGCGCAGTGGTATGAGGGGTATCGGCAATAAACATACTGATATAACCTTCCTTCCCTAAAACCTCAGAGAGCACCACCTCCTCAGGAGTTAAAGGTGACCAGTCAGAGTAGACAAAGGTAAATTTGCCTGTGAATAAATCCCTGCGATTGGGTACAGTAGGAAATGAGCCAATGTAAGCGTCTTCAAAGACTAAAGAGCCTTTAGCAAATCTATCGATATTTGGCGTGGAGATCCAGTTATTCCCATAACAGCCTAAATGGTCCCTTCTTAAGGTATCCGAAACAATCAAAATAACATTCATTTCTGCCTCCCTTTCTTACTTATATTCTCCTCTGCTATCGGGCTCCATCCCTCCCTTTTTAGGAGAAGTTTCTTTCCGTCGGAGAAACCATCATCACGTTCAGCCAACAAATTGATAAGGCGTTTGCGCCAAACTTTTACTCGTTTAGCATAAGCGGGATCTTTGGATAGGTTATGGATTTCCTGGCGGTCTTTCTTTAAATCGAAAAAGAGCTCTTTCCCGGTGGCCGGGAAGTAGATGTACTTCTCCTTGGCATCGGTTAGGTAATGCATAGCTTCTTGCAAAGAATAACAAGGGGAATGCTCCCCGTGAATAAACTCCCGCCACTTTTCACCCTTTATCGCTTTAAACAGACTTCTCCCGGTAACCGAATTCGGAATTTTAATTCCGGCAGCCTCCAGAATGGTAGGCATAACATCCTGCAAGCCTACCACCTGTTTAAAAATACCGCTGGGAAGGTCCTGTCCGGCGGGATAACGTATCAAGAAGGGAATACGCGCAGAGCCTTCGTAACCATAGGTCTTGCGATGCAGATGATGGTCTCCCATCATATCCCCATGGTCGGAAGTAAACAGGATCAGGGCATCCTTTAATACATTTTCCCCTTGCCTGCCGCTTCTTAAAATCTCCATCATCCGTCCCAGTTCATAATCGATATGGGTACAGGAGCCCATATAACCGGCCCTCATCCGCTGGTTCTGTTCGGGCATAAGTCTTCCGTACCCAGTTGTTCTTCCAAGACCAGGGTTGGGGACATCATACTTAGAGGCCCAATCTCCAACAGGGATTTTCGGTAATTTCTGGTTAATATACATATCATAGAAGAATTTTGGAGGGTCATAAGGCGAATGAGGTCGCATCTGTGATATCCAGATAAAAAAGGGTTTAGTAGGGTCCCTCTTTTTTATTTGCTCTAAGGCAACATTTGTAGTCCATACTGTCGGATGGTATTCTTCCTCTAAATGCCAGGGTCGGGCTAACCAACCGTTGACATCGCAACCATGACCTCGTTCACAGGCAAGAGGTCCTAATTTCTCCTTTAACCAGTCCCAATAATCATCCGTTTCCGGCCGTATATCGTGACAGACTACCTGATGGAAGCCATAGAGTTTACGCCGGGGATGAAGGTTCCGAAAACCGACATTGAGACAATGGTAGCCATTATCGGCTAATACCTGGGCCAGGGTATTGGGTTCATGCCATTCTGTGGTTGAATAACCAACTAACCCGCAACGATAACTTCCCTGTCCGGCTAAAAGGCATCTTCTGGCTCCGGTAGTGGAAGGAATTTCTGTGTAGGCGTTGGGGAAATAGGCGCCGCAATTTACGAATGAATCGACATTGGGCGTTTCCACCACTGGATGGCCAGAGATACCAAGATGGTCACCGCGTTGCTGATCGGTGGTAAAAAGAATAATGTTTGGCTTCATATTTTCTACCTCCTTTTTCTATTTTATTTATCCAGATCGGGCTGGACCAGGCCATCTGCCCATCTGCCTGGATGACCCGTAGATAATAAAAATGCTTCTGCTTCAATGGTTCCGGGTCTTTCCACTCGATGGAAATATCCATTTTTTCTTCATTCTTATAAAATACAGTTTTTCCATCTTTAATAAGTTCTATCCGTTTGAGAGGAGCGCAACCATAAACTTTTGCCTTTACAATAGAGGTTTTTACCTTTCCCTCACCACCCATTTTAATACCGGATAATGAAAA
>DAOVGU010000107.1 GCA_030672255.1 bacterium | reverse complement strand
AAATTTCCAAAAATTTTAAATTTGTTGCGCCCTGACCCCTTGCTGTTCTTGAATGCTTTGATATACCTTAAACAGTATTCGTCCTTACCAAGAAGGGCCTCACTTGCATAAATAAAGGAAAGCAATTCTTTATCCAAAGGGTCAAGGATAGCCGCATCAAGTCCGGCTTCAATTGCTAAAATGGTAAAGGCCTTATTAATAATTTTTCTCCGGGGAAGACCAAAGGAAATATTGGAGAGTCCGCAGACCGTTTTAATTCCCGAGAAACTTGATTTAATCAGTTTGACTGCCTCTAAAAATTCCATACCGAACCTCTGATTGATAGAGAGTGGCTGTACCAAAGGGTCAATATAAATCTGTTCATTCTTGATTCCTTTGCTATTCAAGATTTCAACAAGCCGCTTTGCAATTTCTAAACCCTCTTTGACCGTCTTGGGGATACCCTTATCATCCATAGTTAAACCAATGATTTCTCCTTTGTAATTTTCCAAGATGGGCAAAAATTTCTCTATCTTTTTCTCCTCAGCATTGATGGAGTTAATCATCGGTATTTTTTTACAGAGTTTTAAGCCTTCCGACAATGCCATTGGATTAGCCGAATCCAGGCAAAGGGAAGCCTCGGTGACCTTTTGAACATTCTCAATCAGCCAGAGGAGGTTCTCCCTCTCTGTTTCACTGGAAAGACCGGCATTAAGGTCAATGTAGCCGCTGCCGGCGGCTATCTGCTTTTTTGCCTCCTCTTGAATAAAAACCGCGTCCTTCTTTTCAATGGCAAGACCAATCGGTTTTCGCGTCGCATTAATCCTTTCTCCGATAATTAACATAGGGATAAAAGCATAGCATAATTTTTTTGACTTTTCAATTTAATGTGATATATTAAGAAGACTAAAAAGGAGGAGAAAAAAATGGCGATTAGAATAGGATTTATTGGAGTAGGGGG
The DNA here is from genome assembly GCA_030672255.1 of bacterium. GTDB lineage: Bacteria > Ratteibacteria > UBA8468 > UBA8468 > UBA8468 > DAOVGU01. Next base: position 3,131 of record DAOVGU010000107.1, on the reverse strand, counting down.
AATTGCTCATTCACATCTTGGCAGGCTTTCTCAGATAAAGGAGGCAAGGATTGTTGCTCTCTGCGATGTGGTGAGAGAGAAGGCCGAGGAAGCAGCAAAAAAATATGAGGCAGTTTCTTATACGAACTACAAAGAGATGCTTGATAAAGAAAGTCTGGATGCTATCTTTATCTGTCTTCCTCCCTTTGCCCATGGGGATGTTGAGATTGAGATAGCCAAAAGGGGTATTCCCTTCTTTATCGAAAAACCGGTTAATCTCTATCGGGAAAAGGCGAAGGAGGTAGAAAAGATAGTAGAGGAGAAAAAATTAATTACCTCAGTAGGTTATGTTCTGCGCTATATGGACATTGTGGAAAAAGCAAAAGATTTTTTGAAAGAGAAGAAAATTGCTCTGGTTTTAGGGCGCTACTTTGGAGAGTTCCCGCGGTCTCCTTGGCTGGGAATAAAGGAAAAGTCTGGCGGCCAGATAGTAGAGCAAGCAACCCATATCGTAGATTTAATGAGGTATTTGGTTGGAGGCGTTGATTCTCTGTATGCCGAAGGATTCAAGGGTCTTAACAAATTTGAGAATTATGATGTTGAGGATGCCAGCATTGTGAGTATGCATTTTAAGAATGGAGCAATTGGCTCTCTGACCTGCAATTGGCTTTTATTTGGTTTTCAGCCCACATTAGAGATTGTTACTCAAGGTATTCAGGTTCAATATTCTGTTACCTCTTTAAAGATTATCTCTAAGGATAAAAAGGAGGAGTTCCAGGTAAGCAATGACTATGCTCTTCTGGAGGACGAGGTCTTTATCGAGGCGGTGAAGAGTAATAATCCTGCGAAAATTGAATCTGATTATAGTGATGGTCTAAAAAGTTTAGAAGTAACTCTTGCCGCCAACGAGTCAATGGAGAAAGGACAAATAATTTCTTTATGAAGATGCACCCCCACCATTCCTCCCCCTTCAAGGGGGAGGATGAAGGAGGGGGGTTATAGCTATGAGGATTTCTATTATTGGCGGGGGAAACTTGGGTTCTGCCCTTATTCAGGGTCTCTTGCAGACAAAAGGATGGAAACCAACCGACATTTTAATCTGCGATCTAGCCAAGAGCAAGATTTCATCTCTTAAGAGAAAATTTAAAATAAGGACAACGAACAAAATAGAGGATACCTTAAATTTCTCCTCAATCCTCATCCTGGCGGTAAAGCCAAAGGATATGGAAGGCCTATTGAGCAAACTACGTGTTTCTAAAAGAAAACTTTTTATAACGGTTGCGGCCGGAATTCCTACCCGCTTTTTGGAGAAAAGGTTAGGCAAAATTCCGGTGATTCGGGTAATGCCTAATATATGTGTGGCGGTGGGGGAGGGGGTATGCGCTTACTCCTCAGGTAGATATACTCATCCTTCCGATGAAAAGCAATTTCTTTCTCTGTTTGCTCGGTTAGGTGAAGTTATCAAAATGAAGGAATCCTTTCTAAACATGGTTACCGCCATCTCGGGCAGTGGTCCAGCCTATATATTTCGCATTATTGAAATATTGGCTGAACTTTTAGAAAAGGATGGGCTGAGCAAAAAAATGGCCACTTTGATAGCTTCTCAGACAGTTTTCGGTAGCGCTAAAATGGCCAAAGAATTGGGAGAAAATCCGGAAAGTTTGCGGGTAAAGGTTACCTCACCGGGAGGAACAACCGAGGCCGCTCTAAAAGTTTTAGAAAAAGGTGGGCTGGAGGAGATTTTTTCTCGTGCCATTAAATCTGCCCGCAAAAGAGCAGGAGAGTTGAGTGGCAAACATTCAGCAAAGCATGTCATTGCGAACGAAGTGAAGCAATCTCAATGAGATTGCCACGGGACTTTGTCCCTCGCAACGACTTTGTCGGATTGCCACGCCCGCCTGAGGCGGGCTCGCAATGACTTCGTCAAAAAGATGAGTCTGTTGGTTGTGGGAAGCGTAGCCCTTGATTCCATTAAGACCCCTTTCGGCAAAAGAGAAGATGTGCTTGGCGGTTCGGCAACCTATCTGGCTCTTGCGGCCAGTTATTTTACTCCGGTTAATCTGGTCTCGGTCGTGGGGCATGATTTCCCAGGCTCTTATCTTGAGTTTTTCCGAAAGAGAAATATCAATTTAGAAGGCTTAACAATTAGTAAAAACAACAGAACCTTCAGATGGCAGGGTTATTATGAGGATGACCTCAACGAGGCTCATACGATAAGGACAGAATTGAACGTCTTTGAGAATTTTAAGCCTGAAATTCCCAAAGAGTATCAAAGTTGCGATTACCTCTTTTTAGCTAATGTTGACCCGGATATCCAGAGCGAGGTTCTCCATCAAGTAAAAGGAGTAAAATTTGTCGTCTGCGATACCATCGGCTATTGGATTGATAAAAAACCAGAATCCTTAAAAAAGGTCCTGGCCAAAGTCGATGCCTTTATGGTTAATGAAAGTGAATTAAGAGAATTTACCCACGAGTCCAATCTGCTGAAAGGTGCGAAGAAGGTTATGGAACTTGGTCCAGGTATAGTGGTGGTTAAACGCGGAGATAGTGGAGCGACGATGTTTATGACCAATTCAATCTTTTCCCTTCCCGCTTATCCCCTGGAGGCCGTTCTTGACCCTACCGGAGCAGGAGATAGTTTTGGTGGTGGTTTTATTGGCTATATTTGCCAGGAGGATAGCACTGAGGAGAAAATTTTGCGAAAGGCAATGGTCTACGGGAGTGCCATCGCCTCTTTTAGCGTTGGAGGTTTTGGAACCGAAGGTCTGAAGGATTTGGAGTTTGAAAGGATAGAAAAAAGGCATCACGAGTTTGAAGAATTAACTGATTTTTAATGAAACCACAAGATTTCACTGAAGTGTCATTGCGAACAAAGTGAAGCAATCTTGAGATTGCCACGTCGCTATCGCTTCTCGCAATGACAGCCATGGCTGTCATCTATGCTAATTTGTGGTTGATAAGGAGAAAAAGATAATGAATGCGATCGTGGAAAATATAGAAAGAACAAAAAAGTATATTCAAGGGGAGACAAAAATAAGACCTGAAATAGGCATTATTTTAGGGACCGGTTTGGGTCCTTTAGTAAAAAAAATCAAAAATAAAGTTTCCATTCCTTACAAAAAGATTCCTTCCTTTCCTGAAACCACGATGGA
>DAOVGU010000035.1 GCA_030672255.1 bacterium | reverse complement strand
TTTCAAGAGCATTGTCCCGCAGGGTAGCCATTCCTTTTTCTATCGCTTTCTTCTTAATCACATCGGCTGGAGCCTCATTGATTGCCAATTCCTTAGTTTCCCTATCCATAAGAAAAACTTCAGCTGTAGCTATCCTTCCATAGTAACCGGTCTGATGGCATTTCTTGCACCCTTTCCCATGATAGAAAATTGGTTTTTCTCCCGCTTTTAATTTTACTCCTGTTCTCTCCAAAACCTCCCCGGGAATCTCTACCTTTTCTTTACAGGAATCACAGATTTTACGCATTAACCTCTGGGCAGAGACCATAATTATTGCAGAGGCAATAAGAGAAGACCCCACCCCCATATTAAGCAGTCTGGTGATGGCGCTGGGAGCGTCATTGGTATGAAGGGTAGATAGCACCAGTTGTCCGGTAAGAGCGGCCTTCACCGCAATATCTGCGGTCTCAAAATCTCTAATCTCGCCGATGAGGATGATGTCCGGACTCTGGCGAAGAAGGGCGCGTAGACCTTTAGCAAAGGTTAAACCTATTTCTGGTTTGACGGCAATCTGAGTGATACCGGGAACCTGATACTCCACCGGATCTTCAATAGTAATGATATTACGGTCTGGTGTGTTAAGTTTATTTATGACGGAGTAAAGGCTAGTTGACTTTCCTGAACCGGTTGGTCCGGTGATGAGAATCATTCCATAGGGCCTTTTTGCTGCCTCCTCCATTCGGCTCAATGACCCGGGCAAAAATCCCAGATCAGCCAGCCCCAGGGAAAGGCTTGACCTATCCAGGGCACGCAGTACTACCTTTTCTCCAAAACAGATGGGTAGCACACTGACCCGATAGTCGATCTCCTTACCTTCCATTCTAACCCTGAACCTTCCATCCTGCGGAAGCCTTCTTTCGGTAATATCAAGCTCAGACATAATCTTTAATCTGGCGATAATTGCCAGCTGCAGCCGTTTCGGGAGCTCAGTTTCTTCGTGGAGAATTCCATCGATGCGATAGCGGAGGCGAAAGTCCTTCTCGTAAGGCTCTAAGTGAATATCGCTTGCTCTCCCCCGATAGGCTTGAAGGAGAATATAGTCAACCAATTTTACTACCGGGGTCTGGTCCGCCTCCTTAAGAAGATTCCTTTTCTCAATTACCTCCTCCCTGACAATCTCCACCTTTCCCCTCTCAATCTTGCCAATGAGTTCCTCCACGCTCTCTTCCGCCATTGATTCAGTGGCGGATTTTGCCTCCTCCTTAATTACCTCGACAGACTTTTCTTTAAGATCGGCGGTAAGTGAGCTAAGCATTTCGTCTACATCCAATTTCTCCTCTTCTTGTTCCTGGGAATAAAACTTTTCGATGGTCTCGGTAATATTCTTCTTGGTAGAAAGACAATAGCGAATATTATAGCCGGTGCTACTCTTAAGGTCATCGATGGCTAAGATGTTTAAGGGGTCGGCAGTAGTAATGGTAAGAGTTTTACCAATGAGGGAGATCGGAAGGACATTATAGTAACGGGCCGTCTCTATCGGAATGAGTTCAAGAGCGGATGGCTCGGGTTTGATTTTGCTCAGGTCAACGGAAGGAAGGTTTAAGTTTTCCGAGAGGGCAGATAAAAGATCCTTTTCCGAAATTAAACCTTCATCTAAAAGAATCTTGGAAAGAGGAAGTTTCTTTTGCTTCTGAACAGAGAGGGCTCTCTCATAATCCTCTCTTTTGAGCAAATTATTCTTTAAGAGGATTTCCTCTATTCTCTTATTCATCGGCGGCGGTAAGTCTAAGGACTTCTTCAACGCTTGTGTCTCCAGAGAGAACTTTTCTTACCCCATCTTCCCGCATCGTTTGCATACCAAGTTCTCGTGCCTTTTTCCTGATCTCAGATTCAGGCCTCTTCTTCATAATTAATTCTCTAATCTCTGGCTCTAAAGGAAGGATTTCAATAATCCCTGAACGGCCGGAATAACCGGAGTTCTGGCAGCGATTACAGCCCTTTGGCCGGTAGAAACTATACTTATTATCTTCTATCTTTAACTTCTTAAGAATCTTTTCCGCTGGTTGGTATTTCTCCTTACAATGAGGGCAGAGTTTTCTCACTAGCCTTTGGGCCGCCACCAAGAGCACACAACTGGTAATTAAGAACGGCTCTACTCTCATATTGATCAGCCTGGTAATTGCTCCCGTCGCATCCATTGAATGGAAACTGGAGAGTACCAGATGTCCAGTGAGAGCAGCTTTAATCGCAATATCCACCGTAGTTGCATCCCTGATCTCACCGACCATAATGATATCCGGGTCCTGACGCAGAATTGACCTTAAAGAGTTATCAAAGGTCAGTTTAATCGCGGGATTGATTGCCACTTGATTGATACCAGTAATTTCATACTCCACCGGGTCTTCGGTTGAGGTGATATTTACTTCCGGTTTATCAACCAGGTGTAAGAGCGAATAAAGGGTAGTTGTCTTACCACATCCGGTAGGACCACAGACAAGAATCATTCCATGAGGATGCTTGACCGCTTCCCGCAACTTTCTTACCTCCTCGACCTTAAAGCCAAGTTTTTCGATATCAAACATCAAAGCGCTTTTGTCCAGGATACGGAGAGCAATCTTCTCTCCTAAAGAGGAGGGAATAACTGAGACCCGAAAGTCAATATTTCTTCCTGATAGCCTTAGTTTAAATCTTCCATCCTGAGGCAGCCTCTTTTCGGCAATATTAAGTTTTGCCATTACCTTAATCCGAATCAAAAGTTGAGAATGGATGCTCTTTGGTGGATTAAAACCCTCCTTTAAGAGGCCGTCAACGCGATAGCGAATACGAAGGCTCTTCTCCAATGGCTCGATTAAGATATCGGAGGCTTTTCTTTTAATCCCCTCAACAAGAATAGAATCGGTCAATCTTACTACTGGGTCTTCCTCAATCCTCTTTTCTACAGCCATCTTTTAAAATTAAATCAAAAAGCAAATATAAAAACGACAAAGTCGTTGCGAGCCCGCCTCAGGCGGGCGTGGCAATCTCGAGATTGCTTCGTCGTCCGCTTAGAAAGCAGACTCCTCGCAATGACACTTTGTGTTATTTTTAATATTTGATATTTTATTTTTTATTTTTCCTCTTTAGGGTAATATTTTTCTATCGCTTTCTTAATCTGGGACGGGGTGGCAATAAAGATCTTCACCTTATGTTTGCTGACCTCTTCTATTTTTTTTATAACCTCTTCATCGAAGGGATTGGCCATAATGACGAGAAGAAAGCTGTCACTGATATCCACTGGGATGAGGTAGTTATCAATAGCCAACTCCTTAGGAATAAGTTTGGTTGCAGACTTATCAATATTATAATTATCCGGGGAAAGGTAGGGAATATTATATTGAGTAAGGACGGCCTCAATAATTTCTTCCTCGGTAGTATAGCCAAGTCTGCAGAGGATCTCTCCGGTTAGACCTCCATCCCGGCGCTGCAAGGAAAAGGCCTCCTTCAGTTGCTCTTTGGTAATTGTTCCCTTGGCGATTACGATTTGACCAATCCTATCTCTTGTTATCCGTTCGAATCGCACCATCAGCCTTTAAATAACCTTCTTAAATCCTCGGGATCTAAGCTTCTCTCCAGTGCTTGCTGCTGACTAATTAGGTGGCGCTGGACAAGCTCATAGAGGGACTGGTTCATCGTTCTCATACCGAACTTCCCTCCCGTCTGAATAACGGAATAGAGTTGATGAGTTTTACTCTCCCGAATCATACTGCGGATCGCCGGGGTGATTACCATTACCTCTAAGGCAAGGATTCTTCCCTTTCCATCGGCGCGGGGGATGAGTTGCTGGGAAAGTATCGCCTGGAGAACAAAGGAAAGCTGAATCCGAATTTGATTCTGCTGGTGAGGAGGGAAGACATCAATAAGCCGATTGATTGACTGGGTGGCATCATTGGTATGCAGGGTGGCAAAGACTAAATGTCCGGTCTCAGCCGCAGTGAGTGCTATAGCCATCGTCTCCAGATCCCTCATCTCTCCAATAAGGATAACATCGGGATCTTGCCGCAGCACATACTTAAGGGCATTGACAAAGGAATGGGTGTCTGTGCCTATCTCCCTTTGATTGACCAGAGCCTTCTTATGATGATGAACATATTCAATTGGATCCTCTACGGTGATGATATGGCAAGGACGATTTTCATTGATGCGGTCGATCATTGAAGCTAAAGTGGTCGATTTTCCACTTCCGGTAGCCCCGGTAATTAAAACAAGCCCCTTGGGAAGTTCAGTGAGGCTGGTAGTTACCTCTACCGGCAATCCCAACTCCTCAAATGACCTGATCTTATAGGGAATGGCTCTGATGGCTACCGCAATTGAATCCTTCTGTTTGAAGACATTGACGCGAAACCTTGATAGATCTTTAATCCCAAAGGAAAGATCAAGTTCGCTCTCCCTCTCAAATACTTTCCGTTGCTCCTCACTCAGAATAGAGTAAGCAAGCTCCTTGGTATCGATATCGGATAAGGGCTTATTTCCCAGAGGGATGAGTTTCTCATTGATGCGGATCGCCGGAGGAGAATCCACGGCAAGATGAAGGTCAGAAGCGCCCCTCTCAATCGTCTTTCTTAAAAGTTCCTCCAATTTAGTCATTTTAGCCTCTCCCTCGCTTTCTGTAAGAGTTGCTCGGAGTCTGTGCCATCGGCCGGGCAGACAACAAAAGCAAACTTAACCCTCACTTCTCTGATAATCTCTTTAGCATAACTGAAGGTATATCTTTCAATCCTTTTCTTAATATTCTCGATAAATGATTCGGTTCTAGATCCAGTCTTTCCGGGAAGGATAACGGCTAATTTATCCGGCTCATATCTGATTAAGCGATCCTCCTCCCCTAAGTTTCCAATAAGAATTTGACCAAGATCGATCAAGAGTGAGTTGGCAATATCCCGGCCATATCTCTTTAAATAATTGGCATAATCAATAATCTGGAGCAGCGCCAAACCGCAGGGTCTTTGCGAGGAAATTGAACTCTTCAATTCCTGATGAAAAGCAGTTTCAAAGAAGCTGCGGGAGTGCAGTCCTGTCTCCTCATCAAGAATCCCCAGCCCCCCGCCCATAATTTTGAGAACCTCATTAAGTTGCTTTAATTCATCCTTGTCCATTTTTCTGAACTTATCTTCGTTGACCATTGTTCGCGCCAGCCGATGGAGTCTTAAAATGGAGGAAGTAATCTCGCCAATAAGGTAGATTCCTAAGATGGAGCAGACAATGGCAATGAGAAGAAGGATGCTTGCTTGAGCAGGCATTTTTGTTCCAAGATAGAGAAGGATAATATAGCCGGCAATCAAAAGAGGAATGGTGGACATCAGCGCGATAGCAATTCCAATTCTGTGTCTTAGTCCCTGCGAAACAAGGCTAAACTGATTTTCCTTTTTCATTTTTTCTCCTTCAGCCGGTGGGGACACCGATATCCTTTCGCTGTCCTTCTCTTTTTCTTTCCTCCTCAAAACCTTCTATTCCTTCTACCTCCGGGGATACTGGCTCGTAATCTGAAGGAACAACGACCTTCTTTTTGGGAGGGGGCGCGGTCTTTCTTACTTTTATTCTTCCCCTTTTTTCAGGAATAATTATTCCTTTTACTTCTCTTTTTTGAACAATTTTGGGCTTGATTGTTTGTTTTTCTTCAGAGACCTTTGCCGACCTTAATCCCAGGATATAGGACAATATTCCAAGCACCAAAAGAGCAAAAATTACCAAAATCCACCAAATTTTTCTCTTCATTTCCCTTTTCCTCTTTTGTAAATATTCAGTAAAAGCCGTTATTTTCAAGTAGACGTAGGCTGGTAGCCGCAGGATTCATCCTGCGCCTGCGCAACCTAAAGGTTGCGACTACCTTTTGGTACGGTGTTCACTGAGTATTTACCCTCTTTTCACAAAGGTGAGGAATGTTTCCTTTAAGCGTGCCGCTGAAGGGAACTTCCTCGCCTCCTTATTCTCCTTCATCCTTCCAATCCTTGAATAACTGTTCGTCAAGAATCGTCAAATAATGGGGCGGCATATACTTATGCAAACTCGCGTCGTAGTAATAGTCCCGGTCACTATAGCCATGGCCGGAAGTGCTGGCAAAATAGGAAAGCTGCGAGGTGCATAATGAACCGCTAATGATTAAATTGCCTTTAGTGTGGGAAAGTCCACAGTAAGCCTTGCCGGTTCGGGCAAGCATTGCCGCATTAATCTCTAAATCATGAGGGGCTGAATTGGGAATGTAGATATGGTTCTCAGCAATAAGACCAAGAAGATCCAAAATATCGGGGTCGATAGTTTCTGGATCAGTATCATAAGGATAGGGATCAACGTACTTCAGATTATCGGTAATATTGATTGTTTGCATTGAGACAACGGTTAATTGTCCGTCCAATGTTCCGCTGATATTAATCTCCTTGTCACAGAAAATGACCCCACTGGTCGGAAGGGACACTGCATCTCCTCCATTGATGCTTACCTGGTCGTTCAGAAGTTCTATTGAGGTAGTGTTAGTATAGTAGAAACCCTCAGGAGTTGCATATCCCTTCAGATCATCAAGGGCGGAGACATCCGGCATTGGAATTACGTCTACACCTTCCGTATAGCCCTTGTCAAAGATTGTGTTAGCCTCGGTAGCCCCATTGTAGAATAGGACCTTATTGACAGCCGTAACATCATCATGAAAGATTACCCCAGAGCCAAAAATTTTGATATTCTTATTAGAATGGACATCGCCCCAGACCTCAGCTCCGGAGCCAATATTAAGATGGGCATTGTTAATGAAGAACATATACTTGGACATTGAAGCCTCTACTGGAGACCTTGCCTTGATACTCACTGTTCGGGTAAGGTCAGAATTGAGCCAGCTTGCGGTAGAGGAAACTGAATAGAAATTATCGGCATCCAGCGGACCGGTGACGGTAACGGTAACTCTGGTATCACCAATTGATTCATTGTTAATCGGAGATATAGCTGGATAAGTCGCTAACCAATTAGAGACATTCTTTACCTGGTACTTTGCCATTTCAATCCCGGCTTCTGCCCCATAGAAAAGAATAGCTCCATCTACCTGGCGCAACTCTAACCTTGCCTGATGCGAGACAATTGTTGATAAAGAGACGGCAAGAACCCCGGCGATGGCAAAGACCATCAAAGCCAGGATAAGCGCCACCCCACGACTATTTTTATACCTTTCCATAAGGGACGAAGTCATTGCGACCACGAGCGAAGCGTGGTGGGTGGCAATCCGACGAAGTCGTTGCGAGGGATTCATCCCGAAGCAATCTCATGGGAAGCGAGGGTTTGCTTCACTATGTTCGCAACTTCGGCTTCACTTCGTTCGCAATGACACTTTGTGTCAGTTTCTCAACATTGCACTCGTAGAGTAATCAATCACTCCACGGGGAACCTCAATCTGAAACTCAATGGTAGCCATAAGGCCGTTCACGGACCCGGAAAATGTGAGCGAATTAAAATGTCTTGCCAATTGTTTTGTTTTTGTTCCGTAAGGGACACCGGAGGGGTAGTGGGACTCGTAGTAGCAAATATTTCCATCCAGCCAGAAGTCAATAATCTCATCATCTGAAGCATCCCCTGTTCCCTTGACATCTAGCAACATAATATACGTTCCTCCATAAGGGTGTGTTACTTCATTCATATCACTCTTGTTATCATAGATGACAAAACTGTTTGCTACCCGGATTGCCTTTTCCATCAGGGTAATTGCCTCCATCGCCTCGGCTTCATTCCTGACTCTGTCCTTCTCATAGGAATAGTAGGACTGTCCGGACAAAAATGTAGAGATAATCACCACACTGATAGTTGCGGTGAGGACCAAAGCAATTAGAACCTCAACAAGCGTAAGCCCTGAAATATAGTTAAGAGTGCAGAGTTTAAAGTTAAAAGTTAATAATTTCCTCTTGTTTTTTATCTTTTTCACTTTTAACTTTTTACTTTCCACTTTAAACTGTTTTACTCGGCGGACCGACGGGTTACAAATCTGCGCTGAAAAGCTCTTCCTGCCTCGCTCCAACTAACGTTTACATCTAGGGCTTTAAAAGCATTAACCGCCGGCGTATTTATGGTAGTGATTGTCCAGGTTCGGGTAGCGGTATAACCCCCAATAAGGGTGGTATCAGAATCCGTTTCTCCCAGGCCAAGCGGATCTAAATCGGCATAGGCCATATTTCTTAGTTCCTCTATTTTGCTCTGGGCGAAACGAGAGGATAAAAAGATGTTATTACTACTTCTGATTTGCTCGCTCGATGCATTGAAACTAACAATCAGGCTGGTAATCCCAATTGTCAGGACAAAGATGGCCACCAAAACCTCAACCAGGCTTAATCCTTTCTTACTCATTTCCCTTCCCAACATAGTTATACCCCAAAATGACTAAATTGTTAAGGAATTTCGTTTTTTAACCACAAAATTTTACACCCCTTTCTTGCTGTCATTCCCGCAATGAGTATAGCGGGAATCTATTTCTTTAGATTCCTGCTTCCGCAGCCCCTGATTAAATCAGGGGGACACCTTGTGTCATCCGTGTAATCTGTGAAATCTTGTGGTTTCTGCGGTTTCAAATGCGTCGGGAGGGATGTAATCCCCATGCCTTTCCTTTGCTCTTATTAGCCTCTCCTTTTGTTCCTTGAGAACCTTAAATAATATTTTTGGGGCATCAGGAACTTTATTCCGGTAGATCTTTATGATTCTCTCGAGCTTGGCTAAATTTTCCGGGACCCTTAAGGTGAACTGCTTTAGATAATCCTCTTTTACATAGTCCTTATCAAGCATCTCCTCAAATAACAGTTTTAGATCTTGATATTTTGGTATAAGACCGGTAGGTATTTTTATCGCAGAAACCTCCTTATGTGAACGTAGTTCCATCCATTTAAGCCAGACCCTCTTGTCAATTTTATCATTCAGGAAATTTCCGGCAGAATCCTTGAGAAAATAATTTACAGAAAAGATAAGAGGTGGGGCCTTCAGGCCACTAACAAAATTCAAGTGGTTCTCTATATATTTGCTTATTGGTATGGATAAAAAGTCTAAATTTGACATTGGGTTGAATCTTCTTACTCCTTCCTTCCCCAGGGTTGCAGCAGTTGTCTCTGACTCAAGGGATGCGCCCTTGGTTATTACTCCATGCACCCAGTCAAAGGATTCCTCTACCGGTACCCAGGTATCCGAGTCCCTTCCCCCGTAGATTAACCCCCCGATTATCACACCTTTCGGATCATCTAACTTTGGGTCCGCATTTACTAAAAGTTTCATCTCGAGGGTAAACCTGGCATTAGGGTGGGAAGGGGTTATTTCGTTGCCTCTCACATTCCTCTTTCCGGGGAACCACTCTCCAGAGTGATTGAACCCTTTTTTGGGAACCTTACCATCTTTACCAATCCAATAGACATTTTTCTCTGGGGTAACCAAAACGTTGGAAAATATAATTTCACCCGGTGAATGAAGCGCCTTCCAGATAATTGGATCATCTTTAGAGTTAACCCCTTGAATTATTCCAAATATTCCCTTTTCTACATTGACGGCATATATTCTTTCATTCTTTTTCCGGAGATAGGCTATATCATCTCCAACTATAGTCTCTCCTTCCACCATCGAGGTAGAGGTTTTTCCACAGAGGGAGGGGAATGCTCCGGTAAAATAGGTTATTCGACCTTTTGAACCATGGATTCCCATAACAAACATATGCTCAGTCAACCAGCCCTCTTTCGATGCTCTATTTATTGCCAACCTCATTGCTAACTTCTTAAGTCCAATGGTGTTGCCGCCATATTGAGTATTCACGCTATAGATGATCTCCTCCTCGATGTCAATATATATTCTGCGCTGGCTCACATTTTTGCTTACAGATCTCTCAAGCTCTCCTTCAGAATGTACAAACTTAAAAAACCTCTTATCACCCAATTTTTTGAACTCCTCATATCCTGGCCGATAAAGTAAATCTTCGCTGTGAGCTACGTAAGCCGAATCTGTCAGTTGAACGCAGGGAATGGAGAATTCAGAGCCGGTTGGACCCAGACAAAAGAAACATATATACAACCGGTGCCCCTTCATGATACCCTTAAGAAGGGCATGAATCTCTTTAAGCCCTTCCTCCTTGTCTATCGCATTTATACTGGGACCTAAATCAATACCTTTGGGCAAAAGAAATTTGGTATTCTCCTTATCTCTGGCCTGATCGTAATAGCCATCAAAATGAACCGTGTGACCATTCATCGCAAGCTTCTTTTCCTCCTCGCTTCTCGTTGCCTCCCGCCTGATATATTGAATATCCTCCTCGGAATCGGTACAGACAAAAACCTTATCAGGATTACAGAGTTCTATATACTGGGTAATGAATCGATGAAGTTGGGGATTATTGAGCCTGATAAGCTTCTGGTAATCTTCTTTGCCTAATTTAGTTTTTAGTCTTTCCATTATCACTTTATCCACAGATTAACACAGATATACACAGATAAATCCAACAGGATTTAACTCTAAACTTTTAACTTTAAACTGTTTCTCTCTGTGTTCATCTGCGTCCATCTGTGGTTGCAAATTCCTTTATTTCCTTAACAGAGACGGTAGCCGTGCCAACCTTACCAACCACGACCCCGGCCGCAAAACTGGCGATGGTGGCCGCCTCAAGAATTGTTGCTCCCGCGGAAAGAGCCAGGGTGGCGACCCCAATTACTGTATCCCCGGCCCCGGTTACATCAAAAACCTCCCTTGTTTTAGCAGGAATATGGGTAATCCTTTCCTTCTCAAAGATGGTCATCCCATCCTTTCCCTGGGTAATGAAAAGATACTGAGGCTTCAATTTTTCCTTTATTTTTCTTCCTAAACGATTGACTTCCTTCTGGGTCTTTGCCCCCCTGCTTGCTTCTAGCAGGGGCAAGCAGGGGTTTATCCCCAGTGCAGCCTCCTGGCGGTTAGGGGTGAGGAGAGAAACTTCCCGATAGAGAGAAAAATGCTCTACTTCTGGGTCAACGGTAATGATTTTTTTATGGCTTTTGGCAAGTCCGCCTAAGATGGATAAAAGAGAAGGGGTGATTGTTCCTTTTCCATAGTCGGAGATAAGAATGGCAGAGGCATTTTTGATATTCTCCCTTAGATAATGCTCAATCCTTTTTTCATATTGCCAGGATAATGAATTCTCTTCTTCCTTATCAAGCCGGAGAAGTTGCTGACCTTGGGCAAGAATTCTCGTCTTGGTGATTGTTGGTCGAGAGGAGTCGATTAAAAGTCCGCCTAAGGCGGATATTTGCCTATTTTTTAAAATCTCTCTTAAAACTCTTCCTTCTGGGTCATCCCCAATGACCCCGATGAGCTTACATCTTCCACCAAGAGAGGTAATGTTGGCGCCTACATTACCTGCTCCTCCGGGAGAGAAGCTCTCCCTTTCCATCTTTACTATTGGAACCGGGGCCTCCGGGGAAATGCGGCTTACCTTTCCCAGGACAAACCTATCCAGTATTAAATCCCCAACCACCAATATCCGCTGTCTTTTGAATTGCTTCAGAATTTCTTCCAGTCGTTCTTCTTTCATTTTCTTGTGTGTGCCGGGAAGGGGATTTGAACCCCTACGGAATTACTTCCACCAGCTCCTCAAGCTGACGCGTCTGCCATTTCCGCCATCCCGGCAGTTTCAGGTTAATTCTTCAAGTTTTGTTTCACTGAAAAGACGAAGACAGTCAGAAAGATCGCGCTTATCGCTCTCGGCCGTTTCAATAAAGGAAACCCCTGTATCATATCCTGACCGGAGCATTCTCTTTTTCCTCCAGACTACCTTTACCAATGCCTTAATCGGCTCCTTTCTTGTGGGAACATATATCTGCATTCTCAGTTGAGTATCGGGCTTAAACCTTTCTCTGGTAACAAAGCAAATCCCCCCTTCACTGATATTTTTGGTAAAAGAGGAATCTTTCATCTTCTTTATTAAAGAGGAATAAATCTTATCTTTGCCATATCCTTTTTCATCCCACTCCTTTAATATCTTTTCTATATCTGAACTAATTGAGGAGAGAGAATCTTCTTCAGAAATCTTCTCTACTACTTTATATTGAATAAAGAAAGGATACCCCAAACGAACAAATCTTCTCCTTTCCGGTCCCTTATAAACCATTTATTTCCTCTCCAAGTAGAGTAGCGCACATTGCTTGGCCAATTTCCTGACGCGCTCAATAAATCTCAGTCTTTCACTCACGCTGATTGCCCCCCTGGCCTCCAAGAGATTGAAGGTGTGGGAGCATTTGAGAACATAATCGTAGGCAGGAAAGATTAACTTTTCCTTTAGGAGCCTACTCGATTCTGCTTCATACCTGTCAAAGAGCTCCAAAAGTAGCTTTATATCTGCAGTCTTAAAACTATATTGAGAAAATTCTTTTTCCTCTTTCCTCCGTAAATCTCCGTAGGTAATGCCTTTTGCCCATTCCAAAGCGAAAAGGTTCTTTACGCCTTGAATATAGGTAGCGATGCGCTCCAGGCCATAGGTAAGTTCTACCGAGACCGGATAAAGGTCAATTCCTCCGGCCTGCTGAAGATAGGTAAACTGGGTAATCTCTAAACCATCAAGCCAGACCTCCCAGCCAATGCCCCAGGCTCCCAGGGTTGGCGCAGACCAGTTGTCCTCCATAAAGCGAAGATCATGTTCGAGCAATTTAATTCCCAAGACCTCCAAACTCTTACAATAAAAGCTCTGAACATTCTCCGGGGGAGGTTTGAGGATCACCTGGAGTTGAAAATGCTCATAGGTACGCAGAGGATTATCTCCATAACGGCCATCGGTAGGTCGTTTTGAAGGCTCCAGATAGACAACCTGCCAGGGCTCTTGCCCCAGAATTTTAAAGAAGGTGGCCGGGTTTAAGGTGCCCGCACCAACCTCGGTTCCGTAAGGATGCCAGAGCAGGCAGCCTTTCTTTACCCAGAAATCCTCTAATTTTCTTCTGATTTCCTGAAATGTCATTTATTATACGCAGATTAACGCAGATAACAGCGTTGCTGTCATTGCGAGGAACGATAGTGACGTGGCAATCTCTCGCTTCTTGAGATTGCTTCGTCCGCCACTACACATTGGCGGACTCGCAATGACACTTCGTGTCATTTTGCCTTTTCTATTAAACTTTGGGCTTTGCGTCCATATTCCACATAGAGGTGGTAAGCAGCTTCCGGGTCATTGGCCGTTTTACCGAGATGAATGACCGAGGTCATATGGGGCTCAATGGAAAAGCCGCCTTTGTAGCCAGAGGCAAGGATGTCTTTAATTACCTCAGCTACCCGGCAGTCTCCTTCTCCGGGAAAAACAGCCTTTTCTCCCTGGTAATCCTTAATATGAACATGAACAATATAATCTTTAATCTTTTGGTAAACCTCCCAGGGAGTTCCTTTTTGATGTGGTTTATTGCCTGTATCCAGAAGGAATTTTAGCGCCGGAGAATTTATTGTTTCAATGATATCGGCGGCCTGCTCCGGATTCTGCCCTCCCCAGCCACTGCAGTTCTCATGAGCCAGAATAATCCCTCCATCCTCAGCTATCTTTGCCAGTTCTTTCAGTCGCCGCATCACCTCTTCTCTCCATTTAGAGTCATCCCAGTTATCGTTGGGATAACTCATAATACGGATATACTTTGTATGGAGCCTCTGCATTCGGGGAATTGCCCTTTTTAACTCTTCAACATCAAGATTGAAGTCTCCCGAAATCTTGCGTGCCCAATTAGCAATCTGGCTGCCAAAAGAGCAAACGTTCATTTCCGCTTTTTCCAATTTTTCAGCAATCTCATTAAATGTATTCTCATCCACATCGGTAAGATTTTTTCCGTCAACATTGCGCACCTCAATATGGCTCCAGCCTAATTCTTTGTGCGCCTGAATCTGCTTCTCAATACTCTTTCCGGCCTCATCGGCAATCCCGGATAAAAACATTATTTTTTTCCTCCTTTTTTCACTATCCCTCCAATTTTAAAACCTCTTAATCCTGATATACTTTTCTTCATCAAGATTGACGCTTTTTAAATCAAGAACAAAATTTTTTATTAATTTGAATAGCGGCTTGGGATAGATCTTTTTGGGTGAAGAAAGGAAGACACCTCTAATATTTTTTAAGAAGTAAATCTTGAATAACCATCTAATATCGGAAAAATCACCATATAATAAAACTTGATGGATAATATAATTTTTATCTCGCTCTTGCTCTAAGTTTTTGATATTAGCCGACCATAAGATAGGCTGCAGAAATTTCGGAATTTCCTTTTTCATTTGGTTTTATGCAATAATTTCTGAAACTCTCCCTCCCGATACCATTTGACATGGCCATCAAGGAAAAGGACATTGCGTCCATCCCCATGATTTTCTACGGAGGCATCATAGACAAGAACAGTATCTGGAGAGTTGGTTTTTGTTAAGCCTTTTACATAGGTGTAACTTAAAACTGTACCTTTATTAATCTCTTTAATTTCTTTGATATTTTTATCTGCGGGGCATTTGAATATTTTGGCTTTAGCAACATAATTTGGATATAATTCTTTTAGGCTTTTGGGAAATTTCTCATTATGGTCGACAGCATACATATGAAGCGCTAAACCAATTTGCTTCAGATTGCTCATGCATACTGCCTGCTTCGCTTGCTCTCTACTTTTTTGAATTGTTGCTTGAAGCGGAGATGTAGAGATATATATTTTCCATAAACTTTCTTCTCTTATAAAGTTAATCGTTACTGAATCTTTATCTTTCTTGCCGGTAAATATTCCTCCGCCAAGAAGAAAGACTATTGGCGAACGATATCTTTCTCCTGACGGTATCTTAGAGAAATCCACCTTAACTTGAGCAGTCTCACCTTTTATAATTGGCTCACCTATAGATGGCTGTGTTTCTTTTTTACCTTTTTCTATTGTCTGAAATATACTCATCATAGGGAACATCCTTGTCATATAATCCCAATAAGCCTCAACCTCTGGTGGAAGATTAGATGAGAGGCAACTTCTTGCCTTATTCAAATTGTTCTCTTTAACCGCAGATTGAAAGGTAGAAAGGGTTGAAAGAGGAGTAGAAAACATCTCTTTTTGCCTTTTTTCTTCATCTCTAATCAACTTTTCACAGATTTTAATACCCCTATTTAGTCTTATTTTTGGAGGAAATTCTACACCAATGATGGAAGTGTCTATTCTAAACCAAATAGATAGACGAGTATCTTTGCTCTTCTTCCAGGTGGCATTATAGGGGAACCGAGAAAGTAAAGGGCTTTTTTCAGAAGAAATTTCTCCCTGCCAAGATTTAGAAGCAACAAATAGCTCTATTTCAGCCAATTTAGCCGTCTTATAATTGTAAATATATATTTTGGTATCATCTGCATAAAGATAGGTCTTAAAATCTCTGCTTCCACCGAAAATAATGTGGACAATCTTTCCTTCTGTCTCTAACCATTCTGGCGGTTCAAATAAAGCATTTGCTTCTTTACCCCAGGATACTAAACAAAAAATCATTACCAACACACCTAACAATATCTTTAACATTCCCCTTTTCTTCCGCATAATTATTCCCTTCGTTTTCAAAATTTCTTCCCTCTCAATTCTTTAACAAACTCTTCTGGTGTTAATTTAATCTCTCGAAGAATTTCATTCCTCCAAGCATAACTCAATAACTTCTTTCAAGTTCTTTTGAAGTTCATCTAAAGTGGACGCCTGAGTATGCGCTCCAACAAGGCCGGGCACAAAGCCAATATAAAGATTTGTTTCTGGATCCCACTCTACATAAGCAGTAAATGTCTGCATTTTATCCTCTCCTCCTTATTATATCTGGTACTTACGTAACAAACTATGTTTAATCTTCTTCTAATCTCCCGAAAAATGGTCGCTGTCCCTATTTTGTCCCTATTTTTCCATTTTTATTTCCGCAGGAATGACAACTGCTTTTCTTAGTGTTTAAAATGCCTCATTCCGGTGAAGAGCATTGCTATGCCATTTCTGTTGGCGGCGGAAATTACCTCTTTATCTCTCATAGAGCCCCCGGGCTGAATGATGGCAGTTACCCCCTTTTTTGCCAAGAGATTGACACCATCGGGAAAGGGAAAGAAGGCATCAGAGGCGGCCACTGCTCCTCTAATATTCAGGCTGCTCTTTTCGCTCTTTTTGATGGCGAGTTCGCAGGAGTCAACCCGGGACATCTGCCCCGCGCCAATCCCAACTGTAGTCCTGCCTTTGACAAGCACGATACTATTACTCTTTACATGTTTGGCTACCGCCCAGGCAAATTTCAGGTCAGCAATTTCCTTTTCTGTTGGTTTTCTTTCAGTTACTACCTTTAATCTTCCCGCAAAAAGTTTATCATCCTTTTCCTGAATTAAGAGCCCCCCGGAAATTCTGCGGTAATCGTACATTCTAGTTGAAAGTTGAGAGTTGAAAGTTGAGAGTTGAAGAAGTCTTAAATTCTTCTTTTTTGCCAGGATTTCCAAAGCTTTTTTGTCAAAAGCGGGAGCAATTACCGCCTCAACGAATCTGCTCTTGATCTCTTTAGCAAAGGATTTTTCAACTTTTCTATTAAGGGCGACAACGCTGCCAAAGGCGCTGACGGAGTCTGTCTTATATGCCTTTTTATAAGCCTGTACTATATTTTTGCCCAAAGCCGTGCCGCAGGGATTGGTATGTTTGATTACTACCGCTGCCGGCTCCTTAAATTCCCGAACGATGGATAAGCCTGCTTCTAAATCCAGAAGGTTATTAAAAGAAATTTCCTTGCCTTGCAGCTGCTTTGCCTCGGTGAGGAGAGAACCTTTCCCTGAAATTTCTCTCTCGCTATAGAAAGAGGCTTTCTGATGAGGGTTTTCCCCGTATCGTAAATCCTGAATCTTTTGCAAAAAGATCTCCTTGCTCTCGGGGAATTCCTTCTTTAGTGTAGTTTCTCTGAGGTATTGCGCGATTAGATGGTTATACCAACTGGTTAATTGAAAAACATCTATCGCTAATCTTCTTGAGGTTTCTTTTTTAATCCTGCCATTATTTGCTCTCAACTCGGTAATAATTTCTCTGTATCTTGTTGGAGAGGTAATAATCACAACATCCTGAAAGTTCTTGGCCGCGGCGCGCAGTAAACTCGGACCACCAATATCAATATTCTCAATAATTTCCTCTTCCTTTGCCCCTTTCTTTTTAACCGTTTTCTCAAAAGGATAAAGATTAACCACAACCATATCAATTAAGCCAATATCCTGTTTCTCCAGCTGTTTAAGATGCTCTGATTTATCCCGACATGCTAAAAGTCCGGCAAAAATCCTGGGATGAAGGGTTTTTACTCTCCCATCAAGGAGTTCGGGGAAACCGGTAATTTTTGCAATGTCTTTTACCTTTATTCCGGCACTTCTCAGTTTTTTTGCCGTGCCACCGGTGGAAATAATTTCCACACCGTACTTCTTCAACTCTTTTGCCAACTCTACAATTCCTGTTTTGTCCGACACGCTGATTAAAGCCCGCTTAATCTCAATCATTTTTACCCCTTTTTCCTACAAGTAAATAAAGCACCGCCATACGCACCGCGATGCCGTTGGTGACCTGTTCTAAGATAAGGGATGCGGGACTATCGGCAATCTCTGATTTAATTTCTATCCCCCGATTAATGGGTCCAGGATGCATAATCAGTAAACCCCTTTTGCCTCTCTTTAAATTTTCCATGTCCATTCCGTAAAGCTGCACATATTCCTGAGTAGAGGGGAAGAAAATCTCGTCTTGCCTTTCCTTTTGCATTCTCAAGAAATAAAGAATGTCCGCCTTTTTTATTGCCTCCTCCAGAGAAAATGTTACCTCTACGCCCATATGCTTTATTCCCAAAGGGATAAGGGTTGGCGGTCCACAGAGGATGACCGAGGCTCCCAACTTTGTCAAACCCCAGATGTTGGACCTTGCTACGCGGGAATGAAGAATATCACCAACAATGGCAATTTTCAGCCCCTTGATTTTTCCTTTTTTCTCCCGGATGGTGAAAAGGTCAAGCAGTCCCTGGGTAGGATGTTCGTGGGAGTTATCCCCGGCATTGATTACCGCCGCTTTAACCTCTTTGGCAATAAGTTTGGGGATGCCGGCTACAGGATGTCTAATGATGAAGCAATCAACCTTCATTGCCTCAATATTTCTGGCGGTATCCACCGGAGATTCACCTTTAGAGACACTGGAATTACCGATAGAAAAGTCAAGAACATCGGCCGAGAGCCTTTTGGCTGCCAGTTCAAAGGAGGTGCGGGTTCTGGTGCTTGGCTCAAAGAAGAGATTAACGATTGTTTTGCCTCTTAAAGTAGGGACCTTCTTCACGTCCCGCGTACTTACCTCTTTAAAAGAGTTTGCTGTCTCCAGGATAAACTCTATCTCTTCTTTGCTTAATTCCTCTAAGGTTAAAAGGTCCTTTTTCTTCCATTCCATCATTTTCTTTTAATAATTATCACTTCTTCCATTCCATCGCTTTCTTTCAACTTTACCTCTACCATCTCATTAGCTCTGGACACCAACCTCTTGCCAATAAAATCGGGCTGAATTGGTAATTCCCTATTGCCCCGGTCAATCAAAATAAGCAACTTAATCACCTCTGGCCGACCGAAATCAATCAGTTCATCAAGCGCGGCCCTGATTGTCCTTCCGGTATAAAGGACATCGTCAACGAGAAGGACATTCTTTCCCGTGAGGTCAAATGGGATTTCCGTCCGATGGACAACCGGCTGGGGCCCAATACTGGAGAAATCATCCCGATAAAGGGTAATATCTAACGCCCCAAGAGGGATTTCCTTTTTTGTGGTCCTTGCTATTCTTTGCGCTATTCTTTGCGCTAAAATGGCCCCTCTCTTTCTGATGCCCACAATTGCTAAATTCTTCCTTCCCATCTCTTTCAACACCTCTTTTGAGAGGGCGGTAATAATTTTCTCCATCTCTGCCTTTTTCATTACCTCTTTTACCATAGGGTATAATCTTACTATATTCTCCCCCAACCGTCAATATTGTTTTGACCTCTGCTTAAAGAAAAAGTATAATTGACACAAAGGGTCTCTTGCTTGGTGCCCATGTAGCTCAGCTGGTAGAGCAGAGCATTCGTAATGCTAAAAAGCGAAAGTCTCAAGAAGCAAGCAGGAAGCGGAAAAACAAGGAGTAGCAATCGCTTCCGAGATTTTACTATATGCGTCAATTTGCCTGATTTTGTTTCTTTTCGTATCTCTTATTAGCACAAATTCAGCACAAATTTAATTTTCACCACAGAATGAACACTCGTTTAATAATTCCCAAAGGAGCAATTATTGAGAGGGAAAAGCTAAAAGTTTGACAGCAGGATTTGGGGTGTGGTATATTTATGGTTGTTTTGCTCTGGTTTAAGTTTGCTTTGTTTACTTTATGGATATTTTGAGGTATAATAAAAATGGGTGAGAAGATGAAAGGTCATAAGTTAGATATAGAATTAGTATCTTTCCAAGAAAAGAAGGAAGAATTGCTAAAAGAACATCAAGGAAAATTTGTTTTAATTAAAGGAGAGGAAATAGTTGATTTCTTTGATACTGCAAAGAATGCTTACAGCGAAGGAGCAGAGCGATTTGAGAAAGATACTCCCTTTTTAGTTAAACAAATTCTAAAAGAAGAAATGCCTCAAGAGATACTTTCTCCGTGGAAAGAGTTAAAATTATTGAATCGTATCCCTCCTCGTAATCGTAGATTTCAAATAGGATTTGGGGTATAATTAAAAATAATGGAGTCTTTGCTAAAGGGAGTAAATATAGTCATCTTAGCAAAATCTCATAATCCATCCATTATCTCTAAAGATTGGTTGTTCCAAAAGGAAATAATTAAAGAAGAAGAAATAAAAGGGAAGTTTGTTCACACACCGGTCTTTTCTCTTGTAGAAGTCAATGGTTTTACATTTATTGTAGATCCAGATAGACTCCAAATAATTGTCAAAAATATTAACCCTCAAAATATTGAAGAACTACCCCGAATTGCTCGGAAATATATTAAAAAACTCCCTGAAACGCCTTATACTGCTGTAGGTTTTAATTTCATATATCATCTTTCTGTAAAAAATGTAAAAGAAAGTTTAACTGCTCTCCTTTCTCCTAATAAGGAAAAATTTGAAGGACTATTTTCAGGAGATTATCAAATAGGAGGAATAATACACTTTAAATTTAAAGATTACCGTGCAAAGTTAGATATTCAACCACTTTCTGGAAGCAGCGAGATAAATATTAATTTCAATTTTCATTTTGATTTTAAAGGAGTAGAAGAGATCGAAGATAAGTTAAAAGAATTTTCTCAGATAAAAAGTGAAACTGAGAAAATTATAGGAGGATTATTCAATGCCTAATGGAACAATAATAGATACTATTCAAAGTCAAGTTGAGGGTAGATCTCAGGGGCGAACAGACATTTCTGTTGATCTCTCTTATCAGGCTCAAAAAAACAAAAATGCTATACTTAGTGAATCCTTTCTCAAACTTCTTAGACTATGCGAAGAAGAGAACTTTGATATAATCCCAATAAAATTTGGAATCCATATGCAGCGAACCTTCACTTTATTACGTAGACCACCGACAGTTCCTCCACTTGAGAAGATAGGAGAAATTAAAGCTCTTTTAAGCAAAGATAAAATTTTAATGGAGATTATTGATGAGATCAAAGAAACAGTTGATAGTCTATTGGTTCCAACCAATAAAGAATATAAAACAAAAATATTTTTGAGAAGAGACATAGAAATTCCTGACTGGGAAGAGATTGTTTTCTCAGTGGAAATGAGAGAGAGAAATTTTAAAGAAATTAATGAATTATGGAATGAAATATCAGATAGAACAGAAGCAATAATGGAATTAGGAGAGAGTATTTATGGTAAAGAAGAAATTTCTCGAGTAGATGAAGAAATATCTATAGAAGTTAAAAAAATGAAAAATGTTTGATCCTTCAAATTTTATAGAGTTAGCTAAAGAATTGATAAAAGATAATGAG
>DAOVGU010000100.1 GCA_030672255.1 bacterium | reverse complement strand
TTTTTCTAATAAATCCCTGGTCAACTCTTCAAACTGCTCTCTGCCAAGAGTCAGACGCAGATCCTTTTCTTGCCAGAGAAATGGGATTTTAATATCGGTAAACATTTTTGTGGAGAGATTTTTTTTTGCCTTCTCTGAAGTTTCCTTCAACCGCTGTAAAGCTATCTTATCTTTTTTTACGTCAATTTTATGGAGTCTCTGAAATTTATCCGCGAGATAATCTATTATCCTCTGGTCCCAGTCATCTCCACCAAGATGGGTATTGCCTCCTACCGCCTTTACCTCAAATACACCATTGCCCAATTCTAAAATGGATACATCAAAAGTCCCTCCCCCTAAATCCCATATTAAAATATAGTGTACATCCTGTTTATGTAAGCCGTAAGCCAGGGAGGCAGCGGTGGGTTCATTTATAATCCGCATTACCTCTAAGCCGGCAAGAACACCTGCCTCCATAGTTGCCTGGCGTTGATTGTCATTAAAATATGCAGGCACTGTGACTACCGCTTTCTCTATCTTCTCACTTAAAAACTCTTCCGCGTCCTCCTTAACTTTGCGAAGAATTAAGCCGGATATCTGTTGCGGATTAAATTTTCCTCTATCAATTTCTATCTCATAATCGGTGCCCATCCGACGTTTAATAGAGGCAATGGTACGTTCCGGATTTGCAACTGCCTGAGTTCTGGCAAGACTACCTATTAATTGCCTTCCGTGGTTAGCAAAGGCAACCACTGAAGGAGTGAGCCTTCCGCCTTCGCTATTGGGTATAATCTCAGGCCTCCCATTGTCCATAAAGGCGGCTACGGAAAAAGTAGTGCCCAAATCTATTCCTATTACCATCTCGCTTCGCTCCACTTCCGTCATTGCGAGCGAAGCGAAGCAATCTCTCTTTGGGATTGCTTCGTCGCTATCGTTCCTCGCAATGACGAGTAATTGAGAATCATTTAGCTACCTGTGCTAATTTCTTCTTGAGTCTCGGGCTGACCCAGTTACAGTTTGGGCAACCCTTTTCTAATAACTCTTTTGCCGAAGCCTGTTTTCCACACTGTGGGCAGGTCTCTTTCTCTTTATCTTTATCCTCTTTAGCTTTAATTTCACCGGATACAAGCTGGATAAGTACCTTCTTCCATTCATCCGTTTCTTTCCCAGAGAAACTGGCTACGGCTTTGGCTCCATTATTATTGTAAATTACATCCAATACCTCTTCGTCTTTTAATACCGGACTTATATTCTTTATCTCTACAGTGGAGCCACTAATCCTATCTATAAGAGTCTGGAAAACTATTCTTTTATCAAAATCATTCCACCAGCACAATCTTCTGCTGGTAAGATAAAGGTGACCGGGTCTCCAGGTCTCAGCTATAATTCCGCTCTTTGGCATCAGGTACCACATTTTTCCTTTGCAAGAGACCTTTTCTCCCTCCATTAAAAAGGAGTTTGTTCTTTCATCGAGTTCCTCTTCGGGCAACTGCCTATCTAAGGTTACTCCGGCCTTCCTCACTAAACGCTCGATGTTCTGCCTAAATTGCTCGGTCTCTAAGACGTTTAACCGGGCTACCTTTTTCCCTTCAAGATATAGATGCAAAATATCTCTGTCTTTGCCTGTAAAAGATTTTTCTCTTCTCACTGCTATGGCTTTTATCTTATCAAGTGGGGTCTCAAAGACTATTTCAGCAATATCCTGCTGATAAAGTAAAAGCCGCAGATTAGTAAGGTAAAACCTCCCTGATTTCCAGGCGTTATAGATTCCTTTCATATAGTAATAAGAACCAAACATATTAAGGACAACTTCTTCTCCCTCCATCAAGGAAACCTGCTTATTCTTCCTATGCTGAGCTTCCCACATTCGGGTCTTAATATCCATATCCTGCATCATTCCATATTCCAGCATTGTCTCCATTCCGGCCAGGGCAGCCCTTAAGTTAACGCCAATCAGAGGAATCCCTGATACCGAAATAATAAGGTCAGCATGAATTACTACTCCCTTATCAAAAACCCTATCCAGTAAATCAACTAAAGTAGCTCTACCTTTCCAATCTCGAACCGGTTCCATTACACAAATGAATAGGGTGGCCAAGGCCCAGTAAATTCAACAAAGAAACCTTCCATATTACTTATTTTCTCCAGTTCATCCCCTAAAGTTTTATTAACTTTATCCTTGAGGCAGGATAAGCTCATAAGCATCTGCCTTGGCTCTTCCTCTTTTTTTAACTTTTCCACCTTAATTTCATCAACGCAACCCTTAATCTTATCATAGAAGTTCTTGAAACATTTGTTCGCTTCTTCTCCAAGTTTGTTCCTTAATAACTTTTCTAACTTCTGCTTATACATATAAGCAACACCTTTTGGCTTAGACTTAATCTCCTGGTCTAATTTTTTAAGTTCGTTGTCCTTTTCTATAAGTTTCTTGGTAATGACCTTAGCATCCCAGGAAATTTGCACCGCGTATTCAGCCTTGCCTTTTACTTTATTTAGTTTCTCTTTTAATTTTTGGTAATCCTCTTTTAACCAATCTTTAACCTTCTCTTGGGCATCTTCGGCCTCATCGGCTTTAATTATCGTATCAAACCCCAAGGGCAAAACTGTCCCTAATTTCTCTTGAACTGCCTCAATAACTTCTTCATGGGTGATAACCCATTTTTTCACCAATTCCTTATCCTCTGACTTATATGGCTCAGCAGGGCAGTTATGAACTACAGCTGATATATCCTGATAAGGAATAGTGTAAACCTCATTCTCTTCCACCCCAATTTTGCCTAAACAAGTTGTTTTAGAATTCCCAGCAATACAATAAACATACCTTCCTTCAGCCATGTTGAATCTCCTTCTTTTCTGCTTCTTTGGCCCATCTCTCCGGATTTACCATCGGGTCCAAGACATCATCCACGATATCATCCAGTCCATCCCTCACTGATTTAACAGTATCGCTGATTCCCTGCTCTTTTTTCATCTGGTCAATGGCGATATCAATTTCCTCAAGAGCACTTCCTAACCTTTCCACCTCTTCATCTTTTAAGCTGCCACCTTCCATACGCCTTAAAGCCTGATGTTTAAGCGCATCCCTGATTATCTCTACTATAGCAACAACTAAACCTAAAAGTCCGTGCTTTAAGTTGTCTTCGTGAATATCAATAGGCATCTGTCACTACGTTCCAATTAAAAATGACGAAGTCATTGCGAGAGCCAATGGAATTGGCTCGTGGCAATCTCTTTGAGATTCCTCGGCTAATGCCTCGGAATGACACTTGGTGGCTCATCCTTGCTTCTTCATTATTTTCACTTCCAGGATTCCGTTTTTATATAATTTCTCTAATTTCCCTTTAGGTTCGCAAGGTAGATTTAATTCCTGATGATATTTACGCTCAGGAATATCTACTGATAAACTAAGTTTATCTTTCTCTAAATCGATTTTTATATCCTTCTCTTCAACCCCAGGAATCTCAGCTACTATTTTAATATGGTCATTCTCATCAAAGATATCTACTGGTCTTTCTTTAGGCTCAGGTGGTGGGGCTTCAGGTTGTGCACCTACAGTTCCTTTTTTAATAAAGGGTTTCTTGCCAACCTCTCTTCCTCTCACACCTGGAGGGATACCACCGGGGATATGGGAAGGTCTTCCTTCGGTCCTTTTTAAAGGGGCCTCTTTTATCTTGCGTTCCACCTCCTTATCAACCTCTTTAAGTTTTTCTTTAAAAGCGGGAGATTTCTCTAAACTTTTAATTAATCCTCCTAATCCGGGAATTATTTTGCCAATTCCTTTAAGAATTCCTCCGGTTACACCCTCTTCCTCTTTTTCTTCCTTCTTCTTTTCTGCCATATTTCATCTCCTATTTGGCTTCTGCCTCAGGCTTATATCCACAAATAAAACAACCTCTTTCCTCTAACTCCTCTCTAACTACCTGTCTCCCACACTCAGGACAATTTGTCCAATATGAGTGCGTATCTTCTCTTTTAAGTACAGTGGAACTCGCCTGACTCTTCTGCTTAACTTGGGCTAATTCTATCTCCTCTTCTGTTCCTTTCCAGCCACAGGCATAACAGCCTTTCTTAATTAACTCTTTCTTAACTACTTTCTTCCCGCAAGAAGGGCAACGCATCCAATATTTAGAAACTGCTTCTTTTCTCTTTTCGGCTTCTATTGATTCATCCACATGGTCTAAAGCCTTATCTCCCACTCCCAAGGTAGGGTCTATGGGAATACCTAAAAAATTAAGGTTACTAAATCTACCCTTCTTCTCCATAAAATCTTATCCCCCTCTCAAAAATAGCCCTTTTTTCTTACCATCTAATAAACGGCTTTTTTGTTCTAACGGGGCTGGTTATTTTTTTACCTTTGGACGTAAGTTTAAATTTGCCATTTGGGTTTTCTTCAACATATCCATCTTTAACCAAAATGGAGCAAATTTGAGCTGCATATTCTGCTGAGACTCCTAACTTAAAACTTACTGACTCTTTATCGGCTTCCTCTAATTTCTTAATTATGTTTAAAACTTGTCTCTCAATACCTTCCATCCTGCTTTCTCCCTTTGACTCGTCGATCTGGTTAAATTGTTATTCAACGCTCACCAATTAGCTATTACTCTGCCTTTATCCCTTTTGCCTTGGCAGATATCCAGCCACACCAAGGACAACCGGTGTTTATAAGTTCTTCTACTGGTACTCGCTTACCGCATTGAGGACATTCCTCTTTGCCTACTATAGCCTCTTTCCAGGCGGCAGTTTCTACATTGGTTCCGCTAGGAAACTCCAGACCGTATTTAGCGGCAGTCTCAAATGAAGCCAAAGCTGCCCTTATCTTTATACCAAGTAGCTCAACCCCGGCGATAGAAACGGTAATATCGGCATTGATTACTAAACCCTTATCCAGAATGCGGTCTATTACATCAACCAGAGTTCCACTACTTCTCTCGTAATCTTTAGTTGCCTCCACCTTACCTCCTCATTTAGCTACAACTCCCTGGCCTTTACATTTGGGGCAAGGTTGTCTATATTCTGAAAGATATAGCCCGTTTCCCCCGCAAGTAGGACATTCCTTTGATGGAGAGATCTTAGTAACAACCCCTTTACCCCCACAGGCTATACAATGAAGCTTGTCTGTAGTATAGGGCTGAACTCCCGAACCACTGCAGAATTTGCACTTGGCAACTGGCCCCTCGATCCTCAGCTTGCCGTTTCCCCCGCATACCTGACACTTGGACAATGGAGAAAGTAGTCCAAATGGGTCCTTACCTGTTCCATTACAAAAGGCACATTTGACCTCTACCTTATCCTTTTCTATTTGCTTAAGTTCCTCAGGTGCTGCAGTAGTCCATTTTGGTTTTCTGGCCATTCTCTTCTCCTCCTTTCATTTCACTTTAGTCGTCGGTCAGGGCACTCACCGACTCGTGCCCGACGCTATCTCGTGCTCCTTATTCGTCGCCCAGCGTCCCTCCTTTTTTCTTTCGTTTCTTAGACTTCTCCTTGGGCTCTTGGGCATCTTCTTTCTCCTCCATATCTTTAATCTGTCTTTTAAGTTCTGTTTCTTTTATTTTAAAATCATCCTTAGTTATTTCACCCATTTCAAAGCGCATTTTAAGCTCAAGGAGTTCCTGTTCTAAAGCAACCTTAGGGTTCTTTTCTTCCTCTGCTTGCTCCTTAACTGCTTCTGCTATCTTCTTAATTGCTACTAAAGGAGCAAAGGGGGCAGCAGGTAAAGCAGCCAGAAACTGCGTTAAACTTATCTCTATGGTGGGAATCCGTCTCTTCCGAGTTACAGGAATTTTTATCTTGCCCCACTCTCTCGGTGGCAATAACTTCCAGGCTACCGGTAGAGTGACTCTTCCCACATTGCTAACTAAGGGCACTCTGGTAGAAACTAAAGGAACATATCCACTTACCAAAGGAATTGCTCCGCTAACCAAAGGTACAGCTTTACTTACTAAAGGAACGGCACTCGCTGCTTGGGGCATTATCTTGCTGATCGCAAAAGGCAATTTACCAAAAGTTGAGGGCAAAAGCCTCCTTCTGAATTTTGTTTTCACTTCCTTTTTCTTAACCTCTTTTTTGTTAGATATTTTTTTCTTTTTGAATGGCATCTTACCTCCTCGCTTTCGCTCGTCGTTCACGCGAATGTCCGCTAATTTAGTTCGCGTTACCAATTACTTATCTATACATAGCATCAGAGAGCTTTCTCAATCGGTCAATACCTTTAATCTGGTGAGAAAAAAGCGGCAATTGGCTAATACGATATTGTGAAGACTTTTCTTTATCTATTTCCTGAATAATCTTAAGTTGTTCTCCTCTTTTTGACTCACAAAAATTACATCCAGTTTTCGGAAGAACCATATTAATCAGGACATGATAGCAGGGGATTTTAAGTCGATGCAGACTATCAAGGAGGTTATCCATCTCCGCTTTACCCATAGCTTCCGGAATACCTATAACCACAAATTGACACTTTACTAAATCGGTAAGAATCTCCTGGACTTTTCTGACCTTCTTTGAAAAATCTATCATCTCTTCGGCGATTTTGGTTAACTTTACTACTCCTTTGTATTTTATGAGCAACTTGAAGATAGTTTTTAGCCAATCCCTTATTACCTGGGGCATCTCTAAAAAACGGATTAGATGACCGGTGGCGGCTGAATCCAAAACATAAATATCAAACCTTCCCTCATCTACAAAGTCCGTAATCTTATTCAAAGCTAATATTTCATCTAATCCTGGAGGGGTAACAGTGAATAATTCCTCCATTATTTCTCGGTCAAACTTTACATCCATTCCTTTCCCAAATTTATCGAATATCTCCTCTATATCTTCTCTGTGCTCCCTTTTCCAATCCTCCAGTAACTTTGGTGCATTTATCTCAAAACCGCAGAGATTATTTATCTTGCCGATAGCGGTTAAACTGTCTCCAATAGGAGTTGCAAAACTATCGGATAAGGAGTGGGCAGGGTCAGTAGAGAAAATCAAAATTTTCTTGTCAGGTTTTTTTTGGGCTATATGCAGTGCTGTAGCGCAAGCTAATGTGGTTTTGCCTACTCCACCTTTTCCTCCAAATAGAATGAATTTCAAATCCTTTTCTATAATATCTAATTTTTGAGTTCGAGGTACTGAGTGTAACTTTAAAAAAGAGGAGAAGCGACGAACTGGTTTGTATTTATAGGTTTCACCGAATAAAATTTCAGCGTACTCCTTCAGTCGGTCAATTCCTCTAATCTCATAGGGGAAAAGTGGCATTTTATGGAGGGTGTAATCAGAGAAACTCTCTTCAATTCGGGCCAGGCTCTGTTTTTGGTCGTTCTCTTTAGATTTACAAAAGGGACATTGAGTCCGTTCAGCAGTGACCCGATTGACAATGATATTTTTCACAGGGATGTGATAACTGTTGAGACGTTTTAAAAGTTTTTCTGTTTCATCGATGCTCATTGGCTCAGGAATAGTAACGGGAACAAACTCAGTGCTTTGGGTATCACTTAGAAGCATCCTTACTCTCTTTATATCTCTAAACATCGTCTCCAAAAATTCATCGGCATCGTCTTTCTTATACCTGCCAGTAAAGTGTTTAACCAGAAACCTGTGTTTGGACTGCATCATATCCATGAGATGTATCCATTTCTCCATCTCTTGAGGCAAACCCAGAAGCCTGATGGTATGTCCAGTAGGTGCGGTGTCAAGGATGACCAAGTCGTATTGTTTTTCTTTCAGGAGACCAGCAAGTTTTATTATAGCCATAATCTCATCCAGCCCTGGTATGGTGAGTTTGTAGAAATCGGCTATATCCTGCTGGTCAAAGTAGGTGCCACGGTCGGCTATCTTCTTTATAACTGCTTCGTGTTCTTTCTTAAAATTCTCACCTACAACATTTGCATCTACCTCCAACGCCCAGAGGTTATCTAATCCTTTCACCGGGGTGATAGTGTCACCAATGCTACAGCCAAAACTATCACCTACTGAATGAGCAGGGTCACAGGAAACAACTAAAATCTTTTTCTCGGGATAATGTTGGGCTAAATAAAGACTGCTCGCACAGGCTGATGTAGTCTTCCCGCAACCTCCTTTTCCACCAAAGATCATTAGACGCCGATTTGTCATTGCGAGCCCGAAGGGCGCGGCAATCTGACACGAAGTGTCACCCTGAGTGTTAACGAAGGGTCTCATATAAAGCGAGATTCTTTGGCGGAGTTTAGGCTAAACCCTTCGCTTGTCATTCTGAGCCAAAGGCGAAGAATCTCGCTCAGGGCAGGCTCCGTGAACATGTTCGCAATGACAGCCATGCTTGCCATCTGCGTTCAGGTTATTCTGCTTCAGCTATTTCAGTATCTACCCTCTTTCTTAGCTTTGTGCGATTGAACTCAATCACATTGCCGTCATTATCTAAGATTACCGCGTAAGTGGCTAAAATATCCATCTGGTCAGGGAGAGAATGCTTTTCCACCATTTCCATCGTGACCTTCCAGCCTTTTTCTTCCTTAACCGCCCCTAAAGTAGTAGAGAGTTCCAGTCCGGTAATCTTACCCAATTCTTCACGCGCCTTCTCAATTAACTCTTTCACTGACTTTGCCAT
The DNA here is from genome assembly GCA_030672255.1 of bacterium. Lineage (GTDB taxonomy): Bacteria > Ratteibacteria > UBA8468 > UBA8468 > UBA8468 > DAOVGU01. Next base: position 9,558 of record DAOVGU010000100.1, on the reverse strand, counting down.
TTTCTCCTCCTCCTTTCTCAACTTGGTACTTTAATAACAACATCTCCTCCTTTAAAAAATTCTCTCCTTTTGGTGTAATTTTGCATCTTCCAACTGCATCCACATCAATGTAATCATCTCTACCTAACGAGTCGCATATAAGATGGGCATAGTAACGGCTAATCCTCATCATATCAGCTAACCTGGTATAATGAACTAGCCCTCCTCTTTCTGAAATCTTAGCAAGTGCTTCTCGTTCCATACTTACCACCTTAATCACCTCCTCCATACTGTATATAAAATTTATCCCTTCTTCTTCACCTTAGCCCCACAGGAAGGGCAAAATGTATAGCTGTGCATATACCGCCATGTTGCCCCGCATTCTGGACACTCAATATCCAGGGGGTCCCCGCATTCTGAGCAAAATTTACGATCTCCACTGGTTACCGTTCCACATTTAGGGCATCTAAATGCTCCTAATGCCTGCGTTTGTTCTACCATTTCCCATCACCTCCCCTCTTTCTCTTCCTCATACTTCCTGATAGCCTCTAATCTCTCTAAAAGTTTCGCCTCTTTCTTCTCATACTCTTCTTCATTTATCTCATCCATCTCAAAGCGCATCTGAAGGTCTAACAGTTCCTCTTGCACCTTAGATTTATCGGTTATCTCAGCCTCAGCCGTTTCCTTTAACTTCTTGCCAATCCACACTAGTCCTTTTATGGGCAGAAAAAACGGGAATATTACATCGAGTAAACCAATACCTAAACCCTCGTTGTCTGCCTTGACTCTGACCGGTTCTTTCTTAGAAGATTTTTTCACTTTCCTATTCTTCCAAAATTATCACTAATTCCACAAAATTAATAGGGGGAACTGGTCCTACATATTTGAATTTCATTCTTTCCTTACAAGTTGTAGTCAATTTATCCACTAATCTATCAAATTCTTCCACCTTGGATTTTTCTACCAAAAAGGATGAGTTTGTTATCATCCTATCACCAAATACCTTATTCTTACGCCAATCGGCACAGGTTCTCTTTAAAGGATTCAAAATATCTTTTTCCTCTTTTGCTTTCTTACCTTCCAGAGCATGGATTACCATCTCACCTAAGGTCGCTTTTTCTCCAAAGGGCTGTCCAGTGGGTTTTAAGAGCAACTTTTGTTTTAATCTCTTGATCTGGCTATTCTCTTCAACAATCTCCCGAAAGATTATCTTCATATCTACCCAAAAAACTTTAAGCCCCAGCTCTATCTTATTATCCATCTTGATTAATAGCTCTTTTAATTCTTCATACCGCTTTTTGAGTACCTCTTTTTTTATCCTTTCAGGAGAAGAAACTCCATTCTTACCACTGGCAACAGTGCCAAATTTTACCGGTAAAACAGTGAAGTCTTTCATTAACTCTTCCAGAATCTTCTGGTGAGCCATGGTGTTTTCTCTTGAGATAGAATATTTCATAATCGGGGAAGCGCTGATTACAGCGGCGATATCTTGATAAGAGACACTATAAACCCCGTTAGAAATTTCGCTATCTTGCCCCGCTTCTGGGATATTTCTAACGGGGTAAACCTCATCCCCGCGACTGCCAATTGCAGGATAAGCAAATTTCCTTTCTGCATCATCTCCAATGATACCGTAGACATATCTTCCCGAACGCGAATTCTCGCGAATTTCTTGACACGAATTATCGCTAATTTTATCTGGGTTCATCTACCTTAATCAGCATCGCCCCACTTTATGACAAGATTAACGAAATTATAAGGAGGCACTGGTCCTACATAGTTGAATTTAATTCTCTGGCTATATTTCTGCACTAATTCCTCCACCTGGCTATCGAATTCATTTTCGTGAGCCTTATCTACTAAAAAGGCGGAATTCAAAAGCATAGCGTCGCTATAAGTTTTATTAATTTTATAATCAACCGAAATCCTTTTTAATGGGGCAATTATTTCCTCGCTTTCCTTAACCTTTTTACTCTCTAAATCGGCTTGAACCATCCTTCCAACCTCTACCGCGTCATAATGTATCTTTCTGGAACCTCTTGAAGCTACCTTTCCTTTAATTTGCCTGATTTTCTTATTTTCCTTTGCAATCTCTGCAAAAATTATATCCATATCCTTCCAGAAAGCTTTTACTCCTAACTCTATCTTGTTATCTATGCTCCTGAGTGAATTTTTAAGTTCGTTATATCTCTTTCTTATCAAACTACGAATCTCATCTGTGCTGGTAGCGACGGTCCAGAATCTCATAGGCAGGACAGCATAATCCTTCATCACCTCTTCGATAACCTTTGTATGAGCAATCATATTTTCACGGCTTACATCATATCTTATCATCGGGACATCGCTGATAACTGCGCTCAGGTCTTGGAAGCTCACATTAGACACCCCATTCCCTTCTCCACCGATTCCAATAGAACCAAAGTTTCTTGCCTGGTCTTCTTCAATTATACAGTAGATATATTTACCCTTATCCATTTTTCGCTATCGCTCCTTATGGCCTTATTATCTCAACCATAATAAAATCTTTCTGTTTATTATTCTCGGGAATGATATTCCCTCCCTGGTAACAATTAGTTAATAATTTATAGGCATGGGTCATTTTTTCAAATTTCTCTTTTAGTTGACTACTTTCAGGATGCTTATCAGGGTGATTTTTTTGCGCTAATTGGTGATAGGATTCTTTTATCTCCTCTAAAGATGCATTTTCTTCCAAACCCAACAATTTTCTTGCCTCATTTAGCTGGCTATAATTCACCTTTTTTAACTGGCAGGTGGCAAAACTGTAAGGGGGTAAAGGTCCCACGCATCTAAAATTAACCTTCTGTTTGTATTCCTTATCCAACTCCTTTAATCCGGTATCGAAATCCGGTTCTTTAACCTTCTCCAGTAAAAAGGCGCAGTTTAAAATCATCTTATCATCCATTACTTGATGGGGTTGAGAATCAACCGTAACTTCCTTCAAGGAATCTATTATATGACCCTGCTCCTTTTCCCTTTTCTTATCCAGGGCATTCTTAATCATCATTCCTATCTTTATTTTATCCTGGAAGGTTTGGCTGGGAGGTTTTTTAGCAATCTCTGCTTTAAATTCTCTTATTTTCTTATCTTCCTCTCCAATCTCCTTTATAATGCTATTCAAACCATTCCAGATAGCAGCCACATCAAGTTCCATCTTCCCATCCATAGTAGAAAGTAGCTCTTTAAACTGAGGATAGCCGCTTTTTAGAACCTGCGTAACTTCATCATTATCAGAAACAAATGTCCCGAACTTCACAGGGATAATCGTGTGTTCGGTCATAATTTTCTCAACTATTTTCTGGTGTCTTACCAATAGGTGGCCCAGGGCTTCTTTAACCATAGATGAATAGTCTTGCAGAGGTGAATTACTCATCACGCAAGCGATGTCCTGGTAATTAATCGTATGAACTTCGTCACCCCCTCCTCTACCTTCCCCTCCCTCGAGGGGAGGGGATAATGGGGAGGGTGATGGGTACGAAGTCCTCTCGTTAGTTTTTATGACACCATAAATATACTTTCCTTCTCCCATCTGTCGCTTCGCTCCTTCTTTAAATCAGCGAGGCTAAAGCCTGCGACTACCAGGTAGCCGCAACCTTTAGGTTGCGTAAAAAGGGAATTTATTATTTTTGCTCTTTAGATTTTTCTTCTGGCTTAGCCTCTTTTTTCTTAGTCCTTCTTGGCTTAAAAATCTTTTTCAATTTCTCCAATATCTTACCCATCTTGTCTCCTCCTTTCGTTTACACTACAGTCGTCGGTCAGGGTGCTCACCGACTCGCACCCGACGCTATCTCGTGCTCCTTATTCGTCGCACAGCGTCCCCCCTATTTTCGTTGTTCTTTTACCAATTTCAGAGCCTCTTCAAAATGTTTCCTTGAAATCTTAAATTCCTTATCTGCGGTAATCTGCGTTTCTTCTATCTGCGGTAATCTGCGTTCAATAAACTCCCTTATAGCAAGCATAGAGGCCTGCCGGCAGATTCCTTCTATGTCGGCACCGGTATATTTATCGGTTGTGTTAGCGAGGGAAGCAAGGTCAATGGCTTTATCCAATGGCTTGCCTTTAGTATGTATCTTAAATATCTGTAATCTCGTCGCTTCATCAGGAACGGGAAGTTCTAATTGCAGATCAAACCTACCGGGGCGAAGTATTGCCGGGTCAATCATATCGAATCTATTGGTAGCGCCAAGAACAACTACTCCTTTTAGCTCTTCTATCCCATCTAATTCGGTAAGGAACTGGCTGATAACCCGCTCGGTTGTGTGAGTAGAATCTCCTCCTCCGGCACCCCGGATAGGTACCAGCGCATCTATCTCATCGAAAAAGATAATTGTTGGCGATGCCTGTTTAGCCTTTTTAAAAACCTCTCTTATGCCGCGTTCGCTTTCCCCAAGATATTTACTCATCAACGCCGGACCTTTAACCGAAATAAAATTGACTCCACTTTCATTAGCCACCGCTTTGGCTACCAAGGTCTTACCCGTCCCGGGAGGACCATAAAGTAATACGCCTTTAGGAGGAGTAGTTTTGGCTTTGGTGAAAAGTTCAGGATACTCTAAAGGCCATTCAACCGTCTCCATAAGTTGCCTCTTTATTTCGTCTAATCCGCCCACATCACTCCATTTAACATCAGGCACCTCAACGAATACCTCGCGGATAGCAGAAGGCTCTATTTCTTTCAAAGCCTCCACAAAATTATCCATCGTAACCTGTAATTCTAAAAGAGTTTCATAAGGTATCTCTGCTAATTCAAAATCTACCTTGGGTAATATTTTCCTTAAAGAGCACATTGCTGCCTCTCTTGCCAAGGCCTCTAAATCTGCCCCTACAAATCCGTGTGTGATGTCAGCTAATTTCTCTAAACTTACCTCTTCTGCTAAGGGCATCCCCCTGGTATGAATCTGAAGTATCTCTAAGCGAGAATTCCTATCAGGAATAGGGATTGTAAGTTCCCGGTCAAAACGTCCTGGCCTTCTTAAGGCAGGGTCCAGCACATTAGGAATGTTAGTAGCGCCAATACAGATTACCCTTCCCCTCGATTCCAGTCCATCTAATAATGCCAAAAGTTGCGCCACCACTCTTTTCTCTACCTGTTTTTCTCCTCCCATCTCTTCACGTTTGGGTGCAATAGCATCTAACTCATCAATAAAGACAATAGCCGGTGCATTTTTCTGCGCATCCTCAAATACACTACGCAATCGGGCTTCAGATTCACCATAATATTTGGCCATCACTTCCGGCCCGCTGATACTGGTAAAATAAGCGTCGGTCTCATTAGCCACGGCGCGGGCGATCAGGGTTTTGCCTGTCCCAGGCGGGCCGTGGAGTAAAACACCTTTGGGAGCCTCTATTCCCAATCTTTCAAAGACCTGAGGGTATTTTAAAGGGAGTTCTATCATCTCCCTGATTCTTTGAATCTGTTTACTTAAACCACCAATATCCTCGTAAGATACCTTAAGCCCTCGTCTTTCTTCGCCCTCCTTTACTTCCATTCTGATAGCTGTGGTGGGCTGAATTAAAACTATGGCTTTTTTAGGTACTGTACCCAATACTTTAAAATCACAAGATCTGGCGCCAAATAGAGTGGCCCTGACTCTATCTCCGGCTATTACCGGAAGACCTTCTAAAAGGCGTCCAATATACCGGGTATCCTTTTCACCGCGTAATCCACTTATAGTTATCGGCGATAAGGTAATTCTTTCGGCGGGCATATAAGATACCTTTTCAATAACGGCTTTCTCATCCAGGCCAATTTGAGCATTCTCTCTAATAATCCCGTCTATTTGAACAATCCCTTTGCCTCTGTCTTCCATATATGCCGGCATCACCTTGGCGGCTGTTTTTCGCTTACCCTCAATTTGAGCAACGTCTCCAATCTCACAGCCAAGCTTCTCAAGGTCTTTAGGGTCCATTCTGGCTATGCCTCTACCCACATCGCGAGGCCTTGCCTCTGCTACTTTTAAGGTTAATTTTTTAACTGGCATATTTTACCTATCAAAAATCGCTTTCTTTAACAGGGGAGCCAATATACTAATTGCCTTTTCTTCACCCTTTTGATATTTCTTTAATGAGGAGCGCTTCTTTTGTCTCTCAAATACATTCTCGGCTACTCCTAAATGTTTACTGATAAACAAATGTAATAACTCGTGGAGAATAGTGTCCTCTAATTCCTCATTTATCTTTCTTCTGTTAAAAACGATTGCTGCTCTCTTCTTAGGGTGGTTGTAGACTATCTCTGCGTATTCTTCCGAATCTTCCATATCTTGAATTTGGTTCTTTATTCTATAGGAGGCCAGTTTTAAGGACTTCTGAGCTCTTCTCTCCATCCTTTGTAATTTGTTTATCCCTTCACTCATAGATTCACTCGATTTTATTATAAAAAATAGGGAAGTAAGGGAAGAATAAGAGGAGTTTATTCTACTCTAAAACTTCCCTTTTACTTCCCTTCTTTCTTGAGTTTTATTTCTAAAATCCCGTTTTTATATGTCGAAGAAATGGGCTCGGCCTTGACTTTTGAAGGAAGAAGAACTTCCTTCTTATACTTCTTTTCACCCTTTTCCGCTATTATATTGAGGATATCATCTTTTATCTCTGTCTTTATATCTGCCTCCTCAATGCCAGGAAGCTCTGCTACTATTAGAATATGGTCGGTTTCATCAAAGACATCTACGATGGGTTCCCTTTCTTCTTCTACTACCGGACCTTTTGGACTCTTTTTGATATTACCAAACGGCTCTACCTTAGATTCCCCTCCGGCTAAAGTCCTTATGGTAAATCCATATATACCTTTTGCCTTATCTCCCAGGCCTTTTATTTCACCGCTCTTTTCAATGATACCTTTGCCTTCTTCGGCAATCTTGGAAACCGACTCAACTAAATTACCTATGCCCTTAAAGATTCCTCCTAATCCTATTCCAAAATCAATACTTGTCTTTTCTTCTTCTTTTTTCTTTTCTTCTTCAGCCATTTAGATCTTCACCTCCTCTATTCTTTTCTTAATGCTGCTTTCCCCTTTGCTGTAATCCGACACTTTCCTGTTGCTAATAAATCAATATAATAGCTTATCCTCCCCCTTTCAATATAGGTATTGGACCGGTCGTTCTAACCGGGCTGATTGCTTTCAGCGCCTGAGGTGTAAGTTTATATTTTCCATTACTGCTTTCTATAAAATATCCGTCATTAATTAAACCCTGGCAAATTTCAGTTACATATTCTGCAGACACCCCTACTTTTCGAGCTATAGCCTCGCTATTAGTCTCTTTTAGTTCGGCAACGATCCTTAAAACCTGTTTTTCATTACCTTTCATAGTGCCCCCTATATCAAGCAGATACTAGATTCTTTTTATGGGTAGATAGCCTTTCGATTTCTTTTTTTGTGCTTTCTATTTCCATAGAGAGCCTGTCTATATCTGACTTCAATTTGCTTTCTGCAAAATAAAGCTGGCTCAATAAGGCATCAACACCCTTAGGCAAAAGGGCAAATATTCCTCTCTCTACCATTGCTAAATAATCTTCATTAGCCAGGCGCTCCAGGATATAACCTGCATAATCGGTTGAGATCCCTAAAAGGCCTGCTACCCTACGCTTGCTAACCTTATCCTTCTCTTCAGCTATATTCAATACCTTTATCTCGTTTGGTGTCATCCTTATTCTCCTTTAACTTTTTAATATGATTTACCGGTTAATTTCACAAATTCTTCCAATTCCAACAAGGCCTCAGGCTTTTCTCCTCTCTCGTTATAAAGCATTCCTAAATTATAATGGGCTTCGGCAAACTGAGAGTCAAGTTCCAATGCTCTTTTGTATTCACTAATAGTCTCTTCAATCATTCCTTTCTTTTTATATGAAAGAGCTAAATTGAAATGGGTCTTGGCATCACTAAAATCCAGCTCAATAGCTTTCTTTAATTCCTTAATAGAGTCATCGAGTTTATCTAAAACTCCATATATCACACCCAAATTGTAATGTGCCTCTCCTAAATCCGGATTAATTTTAATCGCCTTTTTATATTCCACCAATGCTTCCTGATAATCCCCTCTTTTATCGTAGGCTATACCCAAATTATTATAAGCGCGTGCGTTCCCTGGATTTATCTCTATCGCTTTTTTGTAGGATGAGATAGCGCCCTGGAAGTTGCCTATATTCAGAAAAACTATCCCTAAATTATCCCAGGCTTGATCTAAGCGGGGATTAATCTCTAAGGCTTTTTTATATTCCTCTATAGCTTTCCAGTATTGTTTTTCATCCTTATAGAGAATACCCAAGTTGTTATGCGCTTCAGCCAAATTGGGGTCTAATTCTAATGCCTTCAGGTATTCTCCAATGGCTCGGGTATAATCACCATTGTCTTTGAAGGAATTTGCCTGCTTAAAATGGGCTTGAGCTTCTTTCATCGTTTGCCTCCGCGTCATTACGAGGAGGCACAAAGTGCCGACGAAGTAATCTCAAAAAGAGATTGCCACGCCTTTCAGGCTCGCAATGACAACTAACCAATTAGCAAATTTCTTTTATTAAATTCCGTATCTTTCCTTTACTATCTTTCTTCTTCCCATCTCCAGAATCCATTTCTGAATCCAGGATATCCAGACAGCTCTGTACAAAATTTTCATCGGAAGAACTGGCACTTGAGTTAGATAATCTCATTACTTTGCCAATCATTATCGCCGCGCGGATGGTTGGAATAGCACCATTTTTATCCTGGTCTCTTAAACTCCTGACAATATCCACCACTTTCTCCGCATCTGAACGGGATATGTCAGCCTTAGCAATCGCTATAGATACCTCAGTATCCCGGTCATAATGGCTGAGTTTCATAGTAATCATCCTATCTCGAAGCGCATCCTGGCTCCTGTAAACACCGGCATACTCATGGGGGTTGCTGGTAAAGATAGCCCGAAAGCCTGGGGCGACCTTTAAGTATCCCTCTACTCCTCTGGCTGCAGGCAAATCCAATATCCTCTCTTCCAATACGGATAGAAGGACATTGTTTGCCTCTGCTTTGGACCTTGTGAATTCATCATAGATAAGAGTGAATCCGTGCTTACAGGCTACGGTTAAACGATTATCCACCCACCTACCTATCACATCCTCTTCAGCCTTAAGAACTGAATGGATGAAGTTATCCACCACTTTCTTCTTGCGGTATCCAAATTCTGAGCCCACTAAATCAGAGGTGCCAAATTCATCATCTCCGTGAATCAAGATAGTCGGCTGGCCTAATTGAGCTGCTAAATACATCGCCAGAGTGGTCTTACCTGTCCCTGCCGGGCTTGAAAAGTGAATTGGATAGCCTGCATTAATATACAAAAGAGCCCGCTTTATTATATCCTTTACATATGGCGTCTGCACAAAGCTGGGCTGCTCCTTAGCCAACATTATTGGCTGAACCTCTGCAATCGTATCAATCTCATTCATCTTCTTCTCCTCCTTTCGCTTACGCTACAGTCGTCGGTCAGGGTGCTCACATCTCGCACCCGACGCCAGACTCGTGCTCGTTATTCCTCGCACGGCGTCCCTCCTTTTTCAAATTCTAATTTTCCATCCTTCCAGCTAATCCCTATCTCA